>CAZIVY010000290.1:0-4138 GCA_964542505.1 uncultured Rhodospirillaceae bacterium | reverse complement strand
GCGGCGCCTGGTGCGCGACCATGTGCGCCCGCACGCCTGGCGCCTGGGGCTGGCGGCGCTGCTGATGACCGTCGTCGCCGCGATGACGGCGGCGAACGCCTGGCTGATGCAACCGGCGCTCGACAAGGTGTTCGTGGATCGCGACCCCACATGGCTGTGGCTGGCGCCGTTGCTGGTGATCGCCGTCGCCGCGATCAAGGGCGCCGGCACCTATTTCGAGAGCACGGTGATGAGCGCCGTCGGCCACCGCATCATCGCCGACACGCAGGTGGAACTGCACGCGCATTTGATGCGCGCCGATCTGGCGTGGCTGCACCGGGTGCACAGCGGCAAGCTCGTGGCCAGTTTCCTCTATGACGCCACGCTGCTGCGCGATGCGGTGAGCCGGGCGCTGACCGGCATGGTCAAGGACACTTTAAGCCTCGTCTTTCTCTCCGCGGTGATGTTCTACCAGCACTGGCAATTGGCGCTGGGCGCCTGCGTGGTCTTTCCGCTGGTGGCCATCCTGGCGCGCAATCTGGGCCGGCGCACGCGCAAGGGATCCGCCGCCTCGCAGGAGGAAACCGGGCGGCTGACGGCGATCCTGACCGAAACCTTCGAGGGCGTGCGGCTGGTCAAGGCCTATGGAGCCGAGGAACGCGAGACCGCCCGCGCCCGCGAGTCCGTCGAAGCGCGGTTGACGCACGTCATGCGGGTGGTTCGCGCCCGCGCCGGGGCGGCGCCGGTCACCGAAACGCTGGGCGGCGTCGCCATGGCCATCGCCATTTTCGTCGGCGGCTTCCAGGCGGCGCGGGGCGAACTGACCCTTGGCGCCTTCGCGTCCTTCATCACCGCCCTCCTCCTCGCCTACCAGCCGCTGAAAAGCCTGGCCAATATGAACACCGCGTTGCAGGAAGGCCTGGCCGCGGCCGATCGGCTGTTCGCGGTGCTCGACGTGCGGGCGACGATCACCGACGCGCCCGACGCGCGGCCGCTCATCGTCGGCGGCGGCGAGATCCGCTTCGAGCACGTTTCTTTTGCCTATGACGGCCCGGATGCGGGGACGCGCGCGCTCAAGGATCTCAGCCTCACCGTGCCCGCCGGGCGCAAGGTGGCGCTGGTGGGCCCGTCGGGAGCGGGCAAGTCGACCATGCTTAACCTCATTCCCCGATTTTACGATGTGCGGTCGGGACGGTTGAGCATCGACGGCCAGGACGTGCGGTCCGTCACCCTGGCCAGCCTGCGTGGCGCGCTGGCGCTGGTGAGCCAGGAGTTGACCCTGTTCGACGACAGCGTGCGCGCCAACATCGCCTATGGCCGGCCCGAGGCGAGCGAGGCCGACATCGCCGCCGCCGCCAGGGCGGCGGAGGCGCACGGCTTCATCGCCAAACTCCCCCAGGGCTACGATACCCGCGTGGGCGAGAACGGCGTGCGCCTTTCGGGCGGGCAGCGCCAGCGCATCGCCATCGCCCGCGCCATGCTGCGCAATGCTCCCATCCTGCTCCTCGACGAGGCGACCGCGGCCCTCGACGCCGATACCGAACGCAAGGTGCAATCGGCGCTGCGGCGGCTCATGCAAGGGCGCACGACGCTCATCATCGCGCATCGCCTGAGCACCGTTCTCGATGCCGACCAGATCCACGTCATCGACGGCGGCCGGGTGGTGGAAAGCGGGCGGCACGCGGAATTGCTCGCCCGCGGCGGCATCTATGCCCGGCTTTGCGCCACCCAATTCGTGACCACGTCGGCGGCGGGAACGGCGCTAACGGCCTGATCGAGCCATGCGGATCAAACGCCTCTTGCGCTCGGACGCGGCGTTTCGCCTGGCCAGCGCCGTCATCGCCGCCTATATCCGCTTCGTCTTCGCCACCTCGCGCTGGCAAACGGTGGGCGGCCAGCACCCGGAGGCTTTCTGGCGCGCCGGCCGTCCATTCGTGGGCGCGTTCTGGCATGGCCGCCTGATGATGATGCAACTGGCCTGGGCCGGCGACGCCCGCGCCCACGCGCTGATCTCCCAGCACCGCGACGGCGAACTGATCGCCCGCACCAACGCGCATTTCGGCCTCGGCAGCATCCGCGGATCGACGCAGCGGGGCGATCGCGACAAGGGCGGCGGCGCGGCGATAAGGTCGCTGCTGCGGACGCTGAAGGCCGGCGATACGGTGTTCATCACCCCCGACGGGCCCAGGGGACCACGCATGCGCGCCGCCGAGGGCATCGTCCAGGTCGCCAGGCTGAGCGGCCGCCCGATAGTGCCCGCGGCCTTCGCCATCAGCCGGCGGCGCTTGATGCGTTCCTGGGATCGTTTCGTCTTCCCGCTCCCCTTCGCCCGCGGCGTGTTCATTTGGGGGCCGCCGATTGCGGTGCCGCGCGGCGCCGACGCGGCGGCGGTGGCGGCGGCGCGGCAGGCGGTGGAGGACGCGCTCAACACTCTTACCGCCGAAGCGGACCGTCTGTGCGGACAAGAGCCGGTCGCCCCGGCGGAGTGGCCCGCCGGCGCCGATCATGCGCGCGCCTGAATTCTGGCGCCACGGCAGCACCAGCGCCTGGCCCGTGCTGCTGGCCCCGGCGGCGGCCCTGTGGCGCCTGGGGGCCTGGTTGCGCCCACGCTTGTCCAAACCGGCGCGGGCCGGCGTGCCGGTGATTTCGGTGGGCAACCTGGTGGCGGGCGGCGCCGGCAAGACGCCCACGGCGCTCGCCCTCGTCCGCTGGTTGCATGATCGCGGCCGCCACCCGCACTTCATTTCCCGCGGCCATGGGGGACGCGAAGCGGGACCGCTGCGCGTCGATCTGGCGCGCCACGACGCCGCCGCCGTTGGCGACGAGGCCCTGCTGCTGGCCGAAGTGGCGCCCACCTGGATCGCGCGCGACCGGGTGGCGGCGGCCGCCGCCGCCGTGGCGGCGGGGGCCGAGTTGTTGGTGCTTGACGACGGCCATCAGGATCCGCGCCTGCACAAGGATCTGGCGCTGGTGGTGGTGGACCTCGACTACGGCATGGGCAATGGCCGCCTGATGCCCGCCGGGCCGCTGCGCGAGCCCGAGGCGGCGGGCTTGAGCCGCGCGGACGCGGTGGTGGCGATCGGCACGCCGGCGGCGGGAACCGGCGGCGGCGGCGCGCGTTTCCAGAAGCCGGTGTTGCGGGCGCGTCTGGCGCCCGATGACGACGCCCTGGCCTTGGCCGGAAAATCCGTGCTGGCCTTTGCCGGCATCGGCCGGCCGGAGAAGTTCTTTCGCACGCTGCGCGACATGGGCGCCGTGGTGGCGGGCGCGCGCGCCTTCGCCGATCACCACCGCTATGGCCCCGAGGAGATCATGGCGCTGGTGGAAGCCGCCGCGAGCGCGAAGGCCTTGCTGGTCACCACCGCCAAGGACTGGGTGCGGCTCCCCTGCCCGGCGCGCGCGATGGTCACTCCGGTGCGGGTCCGGCTCGAATTCGCCGACGGCGCGGCGCTGGAAATGGTGCTTGCGGGCGTGCCCGGTTCGATCAATCGGCCCAGCGCCGATGCAGCCACATCCATTGGGCGGGGCGGCGGCGGATCCAGCCCTCGACCACGGCGTTGATGGCGGCGGTCACTTTCCGCATATCGGCGGCGCGATCGCCGGTGGGCTTGACGTCGAGCGGCGGATGCACGGTGACGCGAAAATGCGCGCCCTTCAGCCGTTCCACCTGCACCGGAAGCAGCAGGCAATCGTAGCTCAGCGCGCACAGCGCCGGCGCCTGGGTGGTCATCGCCGGCCGCCCAAAAAAAGGCGCCTCGATGCCGTTGTTGGTCTTTTGATCCACCAACATGCCGAGCACGCCGCCGCGGCGCATGGTGTCGGTAATGCCGCGCGCGGCGCGATGGCCCTTGGGCAGCATGGAGCCGCCCACCGGCCGGCGGCAGCGCTGGATCAGGTTCTCCACATACGGATTGTTGGCGGCGCGATAGACCAGCGTAACGTCCAGCCCTTGAAGCCGTCCCACCAGGGCGCCAAGTTCCCAATTCCCCAGATGCCCAGCGAAGTACAGGCAGGGGCGGCCCGAGCGCTTGGCGGCATCAACATGCTCCTCGCCGATCAGTTCGATGCGCGCGCCGGGGCCCCGCGTGTCAAGTTTATCGAGGTGGACGAACTCGCCCACCATGCGGCCGACGTTTTCCCACATCTCGCGCACCGCCGC
>CAZIVY010000289.1:0-10721 GCA_964542505.1 uncultured Rhodospirillaceae bacterium | reverse complement strand
TCGAAGAGCTGCTGGCCGTAGCGCGGCTGCTGCAGGTCGCTCATCTGGCCGCGTCCGCCATAGGCGATGCGCGCCTCGGCGATCTGGGTGTGGCTGATGCTGTTGGTGCTGGCGATGTCCTCGGGCCGCACCACGCCGGTGACCATCAGCTCGCGCACCTCGTAATTGACGCGCACTTCCTGGCGGCCCTGGATCACCAGATTGCCGTTGGGCAAAATCTGGGTCACCACGGCGGCGACCTTGAGGGTGATGGTTTCCTCGCGCTCGATCTTGCCGCTGCCCTTGCTGCCGCTGTCGCTGCCCACGTCGATCAGGCTTTGGGGGGCGATGGCCTTGGGGAGAAATTTGCTCAATTGCCCTTCATAGCCGAGAAAACTCGGCAGGTCCGCGGTCTCCTTGGAATTGCGCGAGCGCTCGGTGGAGTTGTTCAGCGCCGCCTTCTCCTTGATGTTGACGTTCACGGTCAGGATGTCGCCGATGCGGCGGGCGCGCTGGTCCTTGAAGAACTGGCGGGCGCCCGGGCGCCACAGCGAGTTGGCGTGGCGCACCACCGATTCGGGCGGCGGCATGGGCAAGGCCACCGGCCGGTACTCGCGCAACGTGGTCGGGTCCTCGATGCGGCTCAGCGCCGGCTCTTCGCCGATGCTGGCCAGGCGGCCGGCGAGGTTGCAGCCGCCGAGCGCGAAGCTCAGGCTCGCCGCCAGGATTGGGGCGAAGACCGTGGCGGGACGGCGAAGGGCGAGGGACATGCGGCGGATCCTCCTGGGGCGTCAACGAACGGGGCTAAGCAGACGGCCGGGCGCGCCCACCCGCACCTGGTTGGGGCCCACCACCACCGCCGGCACGACGCGGCGGCTGCCGGCATTGGCCACCTGAATGACGTCGCCGGCGGCGCCGCTTTCCAGCGCCTGGCCGGAAGCGGTGAGGGACAATCCGGGGGCGGTGAGGATCATGGCCACCAGCGCGCCCTTGGCGACCATTTCCTGGCGCTTCACGTCGCCGTTGCGCAGCGGCGTCATGGGCATGATCGGACGGCGCACCGTAAGGCCCACCAGGTCCTCGGCGCGGGTAATCATGGTGCGGTCGATGCGTTCCACCGGCAGCGACTGCCAGGCGATGTCGCCGGCGCCGATGGTTTCGCCGAGATTAAGGCGGCCGCGCAACACCGGAACCGCGCTGACGCGGACCACGCGCCCGCTGACGCGCACCGTATCCGCCGCCGCGCCATTGGCGGGCGCGACCACCGAGGCGGTGAAGCGGCCGCTGGCGGCGTCGTAGTCCATGTCGGTGACGCGCAGGCTCGGCGCTATGTCGACGGGGACGGTCAGCGCCGTGCGGCCGGATGAAATCTGGATGTCGATGTGGTCGTCGCGCGTCTGCTTCACCAACGCCCGGCGCAGATGTTCGACGAGCAGCGATTTCGGCACTTCCTGGACCTGGCGCGTTACCGTCACCGCGCGCACGCCTGGCGGGCCTTGCCAGGCGATGCCGGCGCGCTCGGCCCAGGCGGCGATGTCCTGCAGGCGCAACACCAGGCGCTCGCCCGCCGCGGGCGATTGGGCAACGACGACGGAGCGCGCCTCGGGGCGCGCGCCCTCGAACAGGTCGGCCAGCGTGACCTCGGGCGCGGCCACGGTGACGGCGACGCGCAGCCGCGCCTCCGCCATGGCGACGCTGGCGAGGCCCAGCGCGATCGCCAACGCCAGCGCCAGCGTCAGAATGAAGATCATCAAGCGATTGACAAGGACTCGGTACACGCGCGGCTCCTTCCGGCTCATTGGTTTCTAGCGAAGTTGCGTCACCACGCTGAGCATTTCGTCGGCGGTGGTGATGACCTTCGAATTCATTTCGTAGGCGCGCTGGGCGGCGATCAGGGTGGTGATTTCCTGCACCGGATTGACATTCGAATTTTCGACATATCCCTGGCGCACGGTGCCAAAGCCGGCGCCGCCCGGGGTGCCGACCACCGGCGTGCCGGAGGCGGCGGACTCGAGCAACAGATTGTCGCCGATGCTTTGCAGGCCGGCCTCGTTGAAGAAGGAGGCGAGGTCGATCTGGCCCACGGTCTGCGGCGTGGTCTGGCCGGACAGCAACGCCTGCACGCTGCCGGTGGCGCTGATGGTGACCGAGATCGCGTCCTGGGGAATGGTGATCCCCGGCGAGACGACGAAGCCTTGGGCGGTCACCATCTGCCCCTGCGGGCTGAGCTGAAAGGACCCGGCGCGGGTGTAGGCGGTGGCGCCGCTGGGCTGCTGGATGCGGAAGAGGCCGCGGCCGCTGATGGCAAGGTCGAAATTGTTGCCGGTCGACTGCAGGCTGCCCTGCTCGTGGTTGCGGTAGACGCCGGCGGTGGCGACGCCGACGCCGATCTGAATGCCCGTGGGCGAGACCGACCCGGAATCGGAGGTGGTGGTGCCGGCGTTGACGATGTCCTGATAGAGCAGATCGTGGAACTCGGCCCGTTGGCGCTTGTGGCCGCTGGTGTTCATGTTGGCGATATTGTTGGAGATCACCTCGACGTTGAGCTGCTGAGCCAACATTCCGGTGGCGGCGATACTTAGGGCAAGCATGATGAAACCTCGCTAGGCGGCGCGGGCAAGGCGCTCGATGGCCTTGCGCTGGCGGTCATGGTCGTTCTCGATCAGGCGTTGGGTGGCCTGGTAGCTGCGCTGGAGCGCGATCATCGCGCTCACCTCCGCGATCGGGTTGACGTTGGAATTCTCGATCATCGACTGGCGCAAACTTCCCACCGCCGTCAGGATCGGTTTTTGCGTTGTGCTGTAGAGGCCGTCGCCGTCGTGGCGCAGCGCCTGCGGATTGGCGAAGTCGACCAGTTTGACGCGGCCCAGCACGTCGCCGTTCGCCATGCCGATACTGCCGTCGGGGCCGATGACCGGCGGCCCGGCGCCGGGATCGGTGAGGCGGATCGGCTGGCCTCGGTCGTCCTCAAGGGCGTGACCGGCGTTGGTGACGATCTGGCCCTCGGCGTCGACGCGCCACTGGCCATTGCGGGTGTAGCGGGTGCCGGCGGGAGTCGTGACCGCGAAATAACCGGGGCCGTCGATGGCGACGTCCAGGCTGTTGCCGGTGGTTTGCTGACCGCCGGGGCGCAAGTCGCGCGTGGTGCCGGTGTCGTGCACGAACGACAGTTGTTCGCGGGCGCCGGCCCGCAACAGTTGTTCGTGGAACAGCGACCGCTCGGACTTGAATCCGGCAGTGTTCATGTTGGCGAGGTTGTTGGCAATGATGTCCAATTGGCGTTCGGCGGCCATTTGGCGCGAGAGAGCGATATAGGTGGCGTTTTCCATGGGCGCTCGACCTGCGGGCACAAAACCTGGGTGGCCGCGGAACTTTCGGTCCCGCGGCGGCTGTCGAGGTCAGTGCACGGCCCATGCCAATCGCGGCGGCGGCGGACAGTCGAGGGAAATCGCGCCCGGGCGGGCGGCGAGACGGCGCGCCGAGGCGCGGTCCTGGCAGGCTTGACCCGGCAATTTCTGCCGTCGTACGCCGCGGGGACCTGCTTGGCAACCTGTTCTTAACCGTCTTCGGGCTAAAGTTTTAACAAGTAGTTGTCACGCGCTGGCTGGAACTGCGCGACGGGACGGGACATGGCCGACGCCAAAGCCGCAGCCATCGAGCAGAAATCGAAGTCCGACGCCGCCGCCGACAAGGCGGCGCCGGACGCGGCTGCCGCCGACGGCGCCGCCGCCGAAGGGGCGCCGAAGGAAAACGGGCGCATGCCCGGCAAGAAGCTGGTTCTCCTTATCGTGCTGCCGGTGGTGGTCGGCCTGCTCGGCGCCGGGGGCGCGGCCTGGCACTTCCGCTTGCTGGATACGCTTACGGGCGTCAAACCGGCGGTCCACGCCGGTCCCAAGGTGACGCTCTTCTTCGACCTGCCGGAAATGCTGGTCAACCTCAACACCAAGGGCAAGAACGCGTCGTACCTGAAGCTCAAGGTGGCGCTGGAGGTGGACGACCCCGCGACCATCAGCCGCCTGGAAAAGCTGCTGCCGAGGGTGGTGGACAACTTCCAAGTGTATCTGCGCGAATTGCGCGGCGATGACCTGATGGGTTCGGCCGGTCTTTACCGGCTGAAGGAAGAGCTGCTGGCGCGCGTCAACCTGGCGTTGCAGCCCTCGAAGGTCACCGACGTGCTGTTCCGCGAAATGCTCGTGCAGTAGGCGGCGAAAGATTTCCATGGCGGACGCGGACGACAAGAAAGAAGAAGCCACCGGCGAGGACGCCGACGCCCTCGCGGCCGAATGGGCGGCGATGTCCGGCGACGGCGCCGAGGCGGCGGCCGACGCGCCCCAAGGCGGCACATCCGCCCGCGTCCTCAACCAGGACGAAATCGACAACCTGCTCGGCTTCGACGCCGACGCCGAGGGCGAGCAGGCGAAATCGGGAATCCGCGCCATCGTCAACAGCGCGCTGGTGGCCTACGAACGCCTGCCCATGCTCGAGGTGGTGTTCGACCGCCTCGTGCGCCTGATGACGACCTCGCTGCGCAACTTCACCTCCGATAACGTCGAAGTGTCGCTCGACAACGTGACGTCGATCCGCTTCGGCGACTACCTGAACTCGATTCCGCTGCCGGCGATCCTCAGCGTCTTCCGCGCCAAGGAATGGGACAATTACGGCCTGCTGACGGTCGACAGCTCGTTGATCTATTCCATCGTCGACGTGCTGTTGGGCGGCCGGCGCGGCACGGCGGCGATGCGCATCGAGGGGCGGCCCTACACCACCATCGAGCGCAACCTGGTCGAGCGCATGGTGACGGTGCTGCTGCAAGACATGAGCCAGGCCTTCGAGCCGCTGTCGCCGGTGGAGTTCGTCTACGATCGCATCGAAACCAACCCGCGTTTCGCCAGCATCGCCCGCCCGGCCAACGCCGCCATCGTCGCCCGCCTGCGCGTGGACATGGAAGACCGCGGCGGGCGCGTCGAACTGCTATTGCCCTACGCCACGCTCGAGCCGGTGCGCGAGCTGTTGCTGCAAATGTTCATGGGCGAAAAGTTCGGCCGCGATTCGATCTGGGAAAATCACTTGGCGAACGAATTGTGGTCCACCGACGTGCAAATCGAGGCGGTGCTGGACGAGCAGGTGATGAGCTTGCGCGACGTCATGGCGCTGAAGCCCGGCATGACGGTGATGTTCAACGCCACGCCGCAATCGCCGATCCAACTTCGTTGCGGCGGCGTGCCCATGCTCAGCGGGCGCATGGGGCGCATCGGCGGCCGTATCGCCGTGCGGGTCGACGAGACCAGGCTCAGGCCGGGGAAGCCCGCGTGACCATGGCCCTGGTTCTCGATTTCGCGGTGGCGTTGCTGTTGGTGGCGGTGCTCGGCGGCGGCGTGGTGATCAATCGCCGCCTTGAGGCCGTGCGCGGCACGCGCGAGGATCTGGCGCGCCTGGTTACGGAGTTCGATCGCGCGCTGGTCCAGGCGCGCCTGGGAATCGATGCCTTGAAGAGCGCCAGCGAAGACGCGCGCGGGCAGTTGGGCGAACGCATCGAGCAAGCGCAGAAGCTGGTGGACGAGTTGGCCTTCCTCGCGCAGGCGGCGGACCGCACGGCCGATCGCCTGGCCGGGCGCCCCG
Source organism: uncultured Rhodospirillaceae bacterium (assembly GCA_964542505.1). Classification (GTDB taxonomy): domain Bacteria; phylum Pseudomonadota; class Alphaproteobacteria; order Ferrovibrionales; family Ferrovibrionaceae; genus CAZIVY01. The sequence goes on along the minus strand of CAZIVY010000289.1, from coordinate 5,123 downwards.
GCGTGGGCGTGGCGCCGCCGATGGCGGCGGGCAGGGGCATGGCGCCGCCGATTCCGGCGGCTGGCCAATCCCGGCAGTCGGATAGCGAGCGTGCGCTTCTGCACGCGCTTCGTGGCGTCAGATAGCCAAGGAAAACCATGCCGCAACCGCGTCTCATCCCCATCGCCCTCGCGGCCATGACCCTGGTGTTCTTCGTCCGGGCCACGAATCTCTGGCATGACGCCGGCAAGTGGTTCGTCGGCGCCGCCGAGGCGCAAACGGCGCCGGCGGCCAAGCCCCCGGCCATCGCGCCCGCGCCTTCCGCCGCTGGCGCGCCGGCCCCGCCCGCCGCGGGCGAGCCGACCAGGTCCGCTTCCGGCGATCCGGCGGCGCTGCCCGACCTTAGCCAAATGAGCAAAGGCGAAATGGAAGTCCTGCAAGGGCTGTCGGAGCGGCGCAAGCAACTCGATGCCCGTTCCCGCGACATCGACTTGCGCGAGAACCTGCTGAGCGTGGCCGAAAAGCGCGTCGACGAGCGGATCGCCGAACTGAAGCGCATCGAGGCCAATGTCTCCGCCATCGTCAAGCGCCAGGAAGACGCGCAGGAGCGCGACGTGCGCAGCCTGGTCAAGGTCTATGAAAACATGAAGCCCAAGGACGCGGCGCGCATCTTCGAGGAGCTGGAGATGGCGATCCTGCTCGAGGTGGTGGAGCGCATGCGCGAAGCCAAGCTGGCGCCGGTGCTGGCGTTGATGGATCCGTCGCGGGCGCAAAAGATCACGGTGCAGTTGGCCGAGCGGCGCAACATGCCGGCCGCCGGCCGCGCGCCCGCCAAGTCGGCCGCCGTCCGCCCGGTGGTCAATTAAAGCTCTTGCGACGAGCGGGTTTTACCGGCGCTTAACCAGCCTTGGCTAGATTGGCCCGGATCGGCCGTCGAAGCGCCGATTTCTGGCTAACGAGCGGGAGCCACATATGGCCGTCGACAAGAACATGCAGATTCTCATCGTCGATGATTACAAGACGATGCTGCGCATCATCAGCAACCTACTGAAGCAGATTGGGTTCAGCAACGTCGACGAGGCCACCGACGGGGGTAGCGCGCTCGGAAAGTTGCGCGAGAAATCCTACGGCCTGGTCATTTCGGACTGGAACATGGAGCCCATGACCGGCCTGCAATTGCTCAAGGAAGTGCGGGCGGACGAAAAATTGAAGGCCACGCCCTTCATCATGATCACGGCGGAAAGCAAGACCGAGAATGTCATCGCCGCCAAGGCCGCGGGGGTCAACAACTACATCGTCAAGCCGTTCAACGCCGAGACGCTGAAGAAGAAAATGACATCCGTCATCGGCGAATTCTGACGCCGATCCCTAGGTCGCGGACGGACGGCACGAGGCGCGCATGAGCGGAAATGCTTGGCAAACGGCGAAAGACCTGGACTCGGCGCTGACCGAGCGCATCGCCGCGCTGCGCGCCGAACAGGGCGAGACGGTCGCCTTCGACGACATCGCGTCGATCGTCGAAAGCCTGGTCACCAGCCTGGATGGCGACATTTCCGCCATCGACGCGCGCGTGCAGAATGAAGTGCGGGCGCTGGTGGACTACATCGCCAAGGCCAAACAGGACTTGAAGGCGTTGCAGCCGGCGGAAATCCCGCGACACGACATTCCCGCGGCCACCGACGAACTCGACGCGGTGGTGCGCCATACCGAGGCGGCGACGAACGCCATCCTGGAATGCGCCGAGAACCTGGGCCAGCTTGCCGCCGAAACCGGTGGCGACGTGGGCGAGAAAATCAACGCCGTCGTCACCCGCATCTACGAGGCCTCGAACTTTCAGGACATCACCGGGCAGCGCATCACCAAGGTGGTGCGGGCGCTGCGCCACATCGAGGAGAAGGTCATCGCCCTCGCCGCCGCCTTTGGCGAGAAGATAGAACCGAGCCAGCCGCCACTCGACAAGCGCGAAGGCGACGCCGCGCTGTTGAACGGTCCGCAACTGCCGCAAGCAGCCAATTCCCAGGATGACATCGACGCCCTGCTGGCCAGCATGTAGCCGCTGGCCACGGCCGCTGTTCCGCCGCCCGCTCCGTGCAGGGCCGATGGCGCGCGCGCTGTTGGCGCTGACCGGCATCCTCGCGTGCGTGGCGGCGGCGCCCGCCGCCGCCAGGGCCGACAGCCCGACCATCAAGGTTCGCTCGGGCGACCATCCCGGCTTCAGCCGCATCGTTTTCGATTGGCCGCGCGCGGTCGCCTACAAGGTCGAAAGCGCCGGCGGCCAGGCCACGGTGCGCTTCGCCGCCACGGCGCCCATCGACGCCGCGGCGCTGGCCAAACTCGACCTGCGCCATGTGCGGAAAGCCACCGCGCAACTCGAGGGCAAGGGACAGCGCGTGGACCTCGTGCTCGGCGAGGGCACGGAAATCCACCACTTCCTTGCCGGCAGCAAGGTGGTGATCGACGTGCGCGCCACCGCCGCCCGAGCCCAGGCGCAAAAGCAACCCCAGGTTCAGGCTCAAGCCCAGATCCAGGAAGAAAACCACGGCCAGATGCATGTTGCGGCTCCCGCTCCTGCTGGGGCGAGCACGCCGATCCCCGCGTTGCCCGCGGCTCCGGTTACGGCCGTGGAGGAAACCGCGGCCCCGCGCGCCGGCGCGCCGGCGCATGACAGCCCTGAGCCGGCGGTTCCCGAAACGGCGCCGCACGCCCCCGTCGAGTCGGCGCCGCTGGCGCCCAAGCGCCTGATCCCCGAGGGCCTGAGCATGTCGGTTCCGGGACCGGCGCCAGCGCCGGCGCCGGCAAATGTCATGCGCACAACCCAAATCGCGGCGGTGGAGCAGCACGGATCGCCGGTAGCGGAGGCGATCGCCGCGGCCAAACCAGAGCCCGCCATGCCGCCGCCGGCCAAAACGCCAAGTGTTCTTTCGCTGCGCCTGGAGCGCGAAGGCGAGCATCGCATCCTGATTCTCGACTGGGACGGCGCCGTGGCCGCCGCAGTGTTCCGATACGGCGGGCGGCTTTGGCTGGTCTTCGATCGCGCCGGCCGTTTGGAACAACCGGCTGGCCAAATAGACGGCATGCCCGCGATCGAACGCGTGGCCCTGGCGGGCGCGATGGTATTGCGCCTGCCGTGGCCGGAAGAAGCGCCGATCGCGTTCCTGCGCCGCGACACGGCTTGGCATCTCCATCTCGACGCCAGGGAAGCGTCGGCGGTGGAATCGCTTCCCACCCAAGTGCGGTCGGCCTCCGAAACCGGCACAAGGCTCCTGCTTGCCGTCAATGCGCCGGGCGAGCCGGTGGACCTGAAATCGGTCCTCGATGGCGACCCGGTGGTGGCCGTGCCCGTTGCGGCGCCCGGGCGGGGCGTGGCGGGGATACGCGATTTCGTTCAATTCTCCCTGCTGCCCACGGCGCAGGGCATCGTGGTGCGCGCGAAAAGCGACGGCGTGCGCGTCGGCACCACCGCCCGCGGCGCCACCATCGACGCCGGCAGCGGCCTGCTGTTGTCGGGACTAGGCGACGGGGACCGCCAGCTGGCGTTGCGCGTCGAGGAATGGCGGCGCGGCGGCAGGGACCGGTACCGCGACCATTATCCGCGGTTGCAAAACGCGGTCAGCGACGCGCCGGCGACGGAACGCGCGCCGGCCCGCCGCGCGCTGGCGGAATTTCAGTTCGCGCACGGACTCTACCCCGAGGCGCTGGCGGTCATGGAGCGGGTGGCCGAGGACGATCCATCGGTAACCGACGACGGCGCGTTCCGGCTCATGCGCGGCGTGGCGCGGCTGCGCCTTGGACGCATCGAGGAAGCGGCGGCGGAACTCGACCCGCCGTCGCTGGGCGATTCGCCGGAGGCGGCGCTGTGGCGCGGCATGCTGGCGACAGAGCGGCGGCTGTGGGGGGCGGCGCAAAAGGCCTTCGCCGCCGGGGTCTATGTCGTGGACCGCTACCCGCCGGATTTGCGCGCGCAGTTTCGGCTGGCGATGGCGCGGACATGGATCGAACTGAAAGACGCGCGCAGCGCGCGCGCGGAACTGGCGGCGATGAAACTCGATCAGGCCAGCACAGCCGAGCGCGCGATGGCCAATCTCGCGCATGGCCGGGCGGCCGCGCTCGCGGGCGAAGCGGCCGCGGCGAAGAAGCATTTCCGCGATGCCATCGCGAGCGGCGACCGGCGCGCGCGCCCGTGGGCGGAAATGGCGTTGGCGGACAACGACCTTGCCTCCGGCGCCATCGATAAAGTGGCGGCGATCGAGGCCCTGGAGCGCCTGCGTTTCGCCTGGCGGGGCGATGAGTTCGAGTTCCAACTGCTCGACCGGCTGGGCAATCTGCATCTCGACGCGGGTCATTACCGCGAGGGGTTCTCGATGCTCCGCGACGCGGTGGACCTCTACCCGCGGGAGCCGCGGATTGCCGCCATCTCGCAACGCTTGCGGGCGGAATTCGCCAAGCTGTTCTTCGATGGCGAGGCGGATCGCCTGCCGCCGCTGGTGGCACTGGGCCTCTTTTACGATTTTCGCGAGTTCACGCCCACGGGCAGCGCCGGCGATCGCATGATCGGGCGGCTCGCCGACCGGCTGATGGAATCCGACCTCCTGGACCGCGCCACGGAATTGATGGAGCACTTGGTCAACGAGCGCCTCGCGGGTCCCGAGAAAGCGCGCGTGGGCGCGCGCCTGACGGTGGCGTACCTGCTCGACCGCAAGCCGGAACCGGCGCTGAAGGCGCTGCGCGCCAGCGCCGCGCCCGGAACGCCGCCGGCGCTGCTGGCGGAGCGCCGCGTGCTGGAGGCGCGGGCGCTGGCGGAGACGGGACGTTACGTCGAAGCCATAGCGGCCATCGGCGGCGACAACGACAGCGTCGCCATGGCCGCGCGCGCCGACATCCATTGGCGGGCGAAGGACTGGCCGGCGGCGGCCACCAGCCTGGAAGCGATGCTGGGGGAGCGGAGCCGCGAGACTAGGCCGCTCGAAGCGGGCGAGCGGCGCCAGGTGCTGCAGCTCGTTGTCGCGCTGGCGCTGGCGGGCGAGGCCGCGCGCCTGGAGAAAACGCGCGAGCGCTACGTCAAGGCCATGGACGGCACCGCCGAGGCGGAAGCCTTCGCCGTGGTCACCAGCCGCAACGACCACCGGGAAAGCCACCCGCTGCGC
>CAZIVY010000288.1:0-5442 GCA_964542505.1 uncultured Rhodospirillaceae bacterium | reverse complement strand
CGGCAAAGGTGCGGTGAGCAGCAGCCGCATCATGCCCATTTCGCGGTCATAGACCATGGAGAGCGAGGACTGCATGCCGTGGAACAGCAGCACCATGCCGAGCAGTCCGGGCAGGATATAGACCTGATACTCGATGTAGGTTTCGTAGGGCGGCACAATCGAAACGCCGAGCACGTTCTGAAACCCGGCGGCGAACACCAATAACCACAACAGGGGCCGCACCAGCGCCGACAACAGCCTTCCGGTCTGGTTGAAAAAGCGCAAGGCCTCGCGGCCGGACACCGCGTACAGGGCCATCAAGGCGTGGGACAGGCGCAATTTCGTTCTCCGTGGCGAAATTTGCGGCGTTAGGTAGCAAGCGCACCTAACCATGACCAAGTAATATAATAGCCCTCTTTGAGGGCGGTCATGGCGCATAGTTTTGTCGGCTACATTGATGAGTCGGGGGATGATGGAATAGGTAATGCGCGAAAGGCTGGCGCGCATGGTGGCCAAACGCGATGGCTGGTCATATCAGCGTGTGTATTCCGGGCCAGCTATGACCTGGAGGCGGTCGCGTGGCGCGACGCCGTTTCCAACCTGATGCCAGAAAAGAATAGCCGCGATATTCATTTCACCAAGATGAACCACGGCCAACGGATAGCTGCCGCTCAGAACCTCGCTGAGCGGCCAGTGCGGTTGATTAGCGTTCTCTCAAACAAGGAGACTATCCCCGCTGGTGTTTATACAGAAAAAAACCAGCTTTATTTCTATCTGGCACGCTACTTGATTGAGCGTATTTCGTGGCTGTGTCGAGATTTGAGGCCCCAAGTACCCGAAGGGGATGGCCGCATCAAGATTACGTTTTCCAGGCGCGGCGGTCTTTCCTATCCGGGATTTGCGGCATATCTGAAGAGGCTAATGGCCGCCGCGGACCAAGAGGTAAACATTCATTGGCCGGTTATCGATGTTGACGGAATCGATGCGCAGGATCATTCCGCCCATGCCGCGCTGCAATTAGTGGACTTGGTGGCCTCGTCATTTGCGGCTGGTGTCGAGCCGGACAAATTTGGGAATTGCGAGTGGCGATATGCCGAAACACTTAAGCCCGTCGTTTATCAGCGGAGGGGAAACTATTTCAGCTACGGCGTAAAAGTCGTTCCGCGTTACACAGACATTGCGTTAACGCCAAATCAGGAGCGGCTCATCGCTTTATTCAAGTGAGAAAAGTGGCAGCCCCCCGGCCCATGATTGCGATTTCTCGCCTGCAATCTTGCGACTGCTTTGGGTATCTCCGGCGCATGGCTGCCGCTTAATATATAGACGATTCATGCCGGGGAATCAATAGGTTAGCAAATCATTGATTTAAATGCGGTTTCGCCGGAACGTGGGTTATCGGGAGTTGCCCGAGAAGCTAGGGGCGCTCGGAATCCACGAGACAGAGCACAACATTGCGAACAAAATTAGTTGAGGCCGGTTTACGGCTGAGGTGGTCCCACCTTAGTTCAACGGCGCGGGCGGCGGTCCCCGGGTCAGTTTCAGGAATGCGTCGGCCAGCGTGGGTGCGCCGGAGTCCGCGGTAAATTTCGCCGGCGGCGCGCTGGCGAGCACCTTGCCGCGATGAAGAACGATGACGCGGCTGGCGGTCTCCGCTTCCTCGACCAGATGCGTCGCCCACAGCACGCCCAGGCCGCGCGTGCGGCAGAGTTCGTGGACATAGGCCAGAAGATCGCGGCGGCTGGCGGGGTCGAGGCCGACGGTGGGTTCGTCCATCAGCAGGATGCGCGGCTCATGCAACAAGGCGCGCGCCAGTTCCACCCGGCGGCGGTTGCCGCCGCTCAACTCGCGCGCCTTGCGGCCGGCCAGCTCGCCGAGCCCCACGCGCTCCAATTCGGCGGCGATGCGCGGCCCGGCGCGGGCGCGCGCCATGCCGTGCAGGCGGGCGTGAAACCACAGATTGTCGGCGACGCCAAGATCGAGATCGAGGGTCGGCTGCTGAAAGACGATGCCGATACCCGCCAGCGCCGGCACGGCGTTGCGGCCGATGTCGTGGCCGTCGACGTGGATGCGGCCGCCGTCGGCGACGAATAAACCGCTCAGCAACTGGAAGAGCGTGGACTTGCCGGCGCCGTTGGGCCCCAGAAGCGCGACGAACTCGCCCGCCGCCACCGCCAGGCTGACGCCGTCCAGCGCCTTGATCTTGCCGTAGCTCTTGCTTGCCTCGGCGACCTCAAGCACGGCCTTGGCCGGTTTGGCGCTGGAAATCACCGCTCGCCGCCCTCGCCGATGCCGTTCAGGCCGGCGAGCAATTCCGGATGTTCCGCCAAAAGCCGGCGGCGCAATTCCTCGATTTCGCCGCTGTCGGCGTCGCGGGGACGGGGAAGGTCCACGCGCCAGTCGAGAAGCACCGAGCCCGGCCGGCGCGAGAGAAAGAGAATGCGGTCGGCGATGTAGAGCGCCTCGCGTAGGTCGTGGGTGACGAACAGCACCGTCGTCGGGTGGCGCCGCCATTGTTCGAGCAGCAGCCGGCGCAGATTTTGCGCCGTCGGCGCGTCCAGCGACAGGAACGGCTCGTCGAGCAGCAGCAGGCGCGGCTCGTTGACGAAGCAGCGCGCCAGCGCCACGCGCCGCTGCATGCCGCCGGAAAGCTGGCGCGGGTAGGCGTCAAGAAATCCGCCGAGCTCCATTTCCGCCAGCAAGGTCTCCGCCGGTCCGGGACCGGCGGAGGGATCGGGCAGAGCCAGCCGCACATTGTCGCGCACGGTGAGCCAGGGCATCAGCCGCGGGGTCTGAAACATGTAGCCGACGACCGGCGCGGCCCGCCCCGCGCCGCCATTGATGCGCACCTCGCCCTCGATCTCGCGGTCGAGGCCGCTGAGGATGTTGAGCAGCGTCGTCTTGCCGCAACCGGACGGGCCGACGAGACAAAGGCATTGGCGCTCGGGCACGGTGAAATGAAGTCCGCGCAACGCCTCCACCTCGGCGGTGCGGCCTTGGGGGCGGTAGGCCTTGCGCGCGATATGGACTTCGAGCGCGTTCATGGCCGCCACGCGTTCAGCCGGTTTTCCAGCGGGCGCATGACCGCCGCCTCGATGAGGATGACGACGGCGACGAAGGCGACGGTGTAGGCGAGCACACTGGTAATGTCGAAGAACTGGAAATAGACGCCAAGCTGAAAGCCGACGCCGCTGGAGCGGCCGATCAATTCCACCACCAGGACGATCTTCCAGATCAGCGACAGTCCGTTGCGCGCCGCCGCCATCAAATAGGGGTAGAGCTGCGGCAAATAGACCTTGAACAGCGTCCGCCGGCGCGAGAGCCGCAACACCTCGGCCACCTGCAGCAATTCGCGGTCCACCGCGCGCGCGCCTTCGCGCACGGTCACCACGACCACCGGAATCTTGTTCAGCGCCACCGCCAGCACCGCCGCCATCTCGTTCAAGCCCAGCCACACGTAACAGAGAATCATGATCACCAGCGCCGGGATGTTAAGCCCGAGCACCAGCCAGAGGTCGAAGAAGCGGTCGATGCGGCGGCGTTCGCCCATGACAATGCCGATGGCGGCGCCGATCCCCAGAGCGGCGACGAAGCTCATGGCGACGCGGACAAGGGTGACGCCCAGGTGATAAGCGAGCCCGCCCTGGGTCACATGGCGGTGGACCCCGGCCGCCACCGCCAGGGGCGTGGGAAAAAGCGGGCTGCCGGCCAGGCTGGCCAGCGCCTGCCAGGCCAGCAGCAAGACCGCGGCCGACGCGGCACGCAAAACCCAGCCGGGCCACGGCGCTGAGGCGGGTTCCATCACCGTCAACCGATCGTCAGGAGCCGCCGCGCCAGAAGGTTCCGGGCGCCACGCCGTCACGGGAGCCGACGGCATCGGCATCGCCGAATTCGCTCAAGATGCGCAGCACCGCCGAGGCGGTGGCTTCGTTGACGCTTTCCTCGCCGCCGATGCCGCGGCGGTAGGCGTCGCGCAAGGCCAGGAAGACGCCGTCGTCCTCGGCCTGGGTCAGGGGGCGGATGCGCGCCCATTCGGCGTCCGACTCTTTCAGCAGGCGCTTGGCGTCGGCGGAGGCGCGGAGGAAGCCATTGAGCGCCGGGCCGTTGCGGGCGCCCCAGGCGGCGCTGAACACCCAACCCAGCAGCGGCGGGTTGCTTTCGATCCCCAGCGCCGGCAGCACGTCGGCAATGGCCAGAAACTGTCCCATGCCGGCGGCCGAGAGGCGGGCGTTGTAGTGCCAGAAATTCAACGCCACCGGCAGGTCGCCCTTGAGCATGAGCTGGTTGATCAGCGGCGGCGCGGCATAAACGGGTTCCGCCGCCCGCGCCAAATCGACGCCCAGCGTGCGCAGGCCGTAGGCGCGCAGCAAGAGCCAGCTCTTGTCCACCGGGCCGCCGCCGACGCCGATGCGCTTGCCTTTGAGATCGGCCAGGTTACGCACCCCGGAATCGGGGCGCACCATCACCCCGCCGACGGTGTGGCTGTGGGTGACGAAGGTGAAATCGGCGCCCGAGCGCCGGCGGTAGGAAACCCAGATCCAGTCGGTCACGATCACGTCCACCGCGCCGCCCTGGAGCGCGATGGCGGCGGCGTCGCGGCCCGCCGTTTCCACCGTTTGCAGGCGGAAGCCGTGCTTGCGGTCGAGTTCGTGGTGGCGAATGACGTCGATTTCCCAATTGACGGTGCCGAATTTCAGCACCCCCACGCGCACCAACGGCGGCTCGGCCGCGGTGGCGGCGCCGGCGGAGAGAAACGCCGCCACGGCCATGGCAAGCGCCATGCCGCACGATACTAAACGCTGCCTGACCATGACTGGCTCCCGTTAGGCGCTTTCGACCGGGGCTATGGCGCTTTCACCTTAACCTCGATGCGCCCGTAATAGGCGGCAAGGTCGAGGATGTCCTTATCCGACAATTCGCGGATAACCAGCGACATCATTTCGTCCCGGCGGGCGCCGGTTCGATAATCCTTGAGCGCCTTGACCAGATAGACCTCGTTCTGCCCGGCGAGGTGGGGCGCGATGGGCAGCTTCGCCAAGCCATCCAGGCCGTGACAGGTCTGGCATTGCGCCGCCTTGCCGCGGCCCAAAGCCGGGTCGCCCGCCGCTTCGACCGGCGCGGAAAGTAGTAACGCGGCGGCGGCGATAAGCACCGCCGCCGCGCCAAAGCAATTGAACTCAGTTGGCCGCATATGAAATGCGGTAGATCGCTCCGGCGAAGTCATCCGACACCAGAATCGATCCGTCCGGCTTCACCGCCACGTCCACCGGACGCCCACGGTATTGCTTCGTGGCTGGATCGAGCCAGCCGTCGGCGAAGACTTCCGTCTTGTCGGCCGAGCCGTCGGCCTTCAACGAGGTGAACATGATCCGGGCGCCGATGGGCGTGGTGCGATTCCACGAACCGTGCTGCGCCGAGAAGAGCCCGCCGCGGTATTTGGCCGGGAACTTGTCGCCGGTATAGAAG
>CAZIVY010000287.1:0-11312 GCA_964542505.1 uncultured Rhodospirillaceae bacterium | reverse complement strand
ACCGCCGTCGACCCAGAGACCGGCGAGATCAGCCCCTCATAACCACCCACACAACGACGCCGGAAAGCACGAAGGGCCCCTCGCGAGGGGCCCTTCGTGCTTCAAACGCCATCAGCCTCACTGGCCTGATATTGCTCCGCCCCGCTGGCCTGATATTGCTCCGCCGTTGACACCGTGCCAATTGCAGAAGTCGCAACCCAGTCAATTTCTGATCGCAGCAGTATCAAATTGTTCTGAAATGCCGCCGTCTCATTCGATGACTTCGTCGGCGCGGGCGAGCAGCGTCGGTGGTATCTTAAGCCCGAGCGCTTTGGCGGACTTTAGGTTGATCACCAACTCGAACCTGGTCGGCTGCTGAACGGGTAGATCGACCGGCTTGGCGCCCTTGAGAATCTTGTCGACATAGGGCGCGGCGTTCCGATAATCTGTCCGCCGCCTTCATGCATGCTGTGGCGCAAGCCATAAGGTCGTCATCGCCATGCGCGCGCGAGATCTGAAAGCGCACGCGCGCCCCCCGGCCAGGGTGCGGTACGCCATCATCAAAGGATTACAAATCCCGGATCTTGGCGCCGTTCAGCTCGGCCAGGATACCCGGCAGCACGGGCAGATAGCGCTCGCCATGGCCACGGACGTTGCAGAGATGCAGCGTTTGATAGACGGCTTGCGCAATGAACGCTGCTGCCGGCGCCTGTTCCGCAAGCTTGGTGTAAAAGCGCAGGTCCTTGCCGGCGATGCGCAAGGGCCCTTTCAAGTGGCTGTCGTCCCCCTCTAGTACCCAGGGCATGACCATCTGGAACATCCGGCTGTTGGCGCCGCCGGCCGAGATCACCTCGTAGAACTTGCGCATGTCGACACCCAGTTTGGCAGCGGTGGCAACCGCCTCGGAAATAATCGCGCAGGTGCCGATCGAGATGAAGTTGTTGAGAAGCTTCAGTGTATGCCCGGTGCCGAGCGGACCGACCTCGACGATTGTGTCGGCATAGCACTCCATCACCGGCCGCACCTGCTTCACCACCGCCGGGTCGCCGCCCACATAGGTGCTGAGCTTTCCTTCCTCGGCTTCCTTAGGCGTGCGGCCGAGCGGCGCGTCGAGCATCGCGGCGTCTTTCTTCTTCAGCTCGGCGGCGATCTTGCGCGTGGAGTTGGGGTCGGCCGTCGTGCTGTCCACAACGATGAGGCCCGAATGCGCGCCTTCCAGCACGCCGCCGGTCCCAAACACAGTCGCTTCGACCTCGACTGAGGACGGCAGGCACAGAAACAGGATATCGCTGCAGTGCGCGATGTCCGCCCCGCTGCGCAGCTCCTTGGCGCCGCGCTTGATTAGATCTTCCACCGGGGGGCGCGTGCGATGACCCATCACGGCAAGCGGGTAGCCTTTCTCAACGATGTTTTTCGCCGCGCCGTGACCCATCAGTCCCAGGCCGATGTAGCCGATCCTCGCCTTGTTCATCGCTTGCCTCCCCAAATTACTTCTTCACGCCCATGGCGTTGTCCACGCGCAGCTGCTTTTCCAGGCGCTGCGACCAGATCGATAGCGGCCAACACAGCGCGAAGTACAACCCAGCTACGATGGGATAGACGATCATCGGCTGAAACGTGGCATTGGTCATCAATTGGCCGGCGCGCGTCAGCTCGACGAAACCAATGATCGACGCCACCGCCGTAGCTTTGACCAACGAGACCATGAACCCCACCGTCGGCGGTATTGCGATGCGCACCGCCTGGGGCAGGATCACCAGCCAGAGCTGGTGCAGATAGCCCAGCGCCAGCGCGCGCGATGCTTCCCACTGCTCCTTCGGAATCGCCTGGATGCAGCCGCGCCAGATATCGCCCAGGAATGCAGCCGCATACGCGGTGTAGGTAATGGTCACCGCCGTCCAAGCGTCCAGGTGAAGCCCGAAGAGGCCAAGGCCGTAGTAGACCAGGAAAAGCTGCATGAGCAGCGGCGTACCCTGGAAAAGCTGGATGTATCCGGCAGCCGCGAGCTTGAGCGGCGTAAATTTGGAGACCCGCAGCACCGCGAGCACCGCGCCGACGATCCCGCCCAGCGCGAAGGCCAGAATCGACAGCACAATGGTCCATTGTGTGGCGGCCAGGATGAACAGCAGGTCGTTGAACGAGAACTCGCGCATTGGCTAGCGCTCCCTCCCGCGCACGAACACGTACCAATAGATCGCGGCGAACAGGCCCCGGAACGCGACTGCGATGACCAGATACATCAACGTGACTATGATATAGACCTCGAATGCGCGGAAGGTGGTGGACTGCAACGTATTGGCGATCGCCGTCAATTCATTGGCCGAAATTGCCGACACCACCGACGAACCGAGAAGCAGCAAGATGAATTGGCTGGCCAATGCGGGGTAAACGGCTTTGATTGCCGGAAACAGCACGATCAGCCGGTAGATCTGTAGTCGCTTCAGGCCCAGCGCCATGCCGACCTCGATCTGACCGACCGGCACGGACTGGACGCCCGCCCGCACGATTTCGGTCGCGTAGGCGCCGAAATTCACCACCATGGCAACTAGCGCCGCCTGGTTGGCGTCGAACCGGATGCCGATCGAGGGCAGCGAGAAGAAGATGATGTAAAGCTGGACAAGGAACGGCGTGTTGCGGACGGCCTCGACATAACCGGCGGCCAGCGCGCGCAGTGGCGCCGGCCCGGATGTGCGCAGATAGGCACAGACGATGGCGACGGCCATGCCAAGCACCAGCGCCATAGCCGCAAGCCGGACGGTTAGCCACGCACCTTCCAGCAGGAGGTGGAACTTGTCGAAGACGATGCCGAATTGGAAGACGTAGGTCACGGTGCCCAAACGTTGGCGCCCTCATGCTTCGACAGGCCCAGCATGAGGGCGCTTTGATTTAAGAATCAGTCCTGGCCCTGAGCTGATCGAAGGACGAGGACTGGAACAGCCGATTACATCGGCGGCAGGTCGACCAGCTTCACTCCGGTGTGCTCTTCGTAGATCTTCGCCAGCACGCCGTTATGCTTGTTCACGAACACCCAGGTGTTGACCCATTGCAGAAGGTCCAAATTGCCCGGCTTCACCGCGATGCCGTAATAGGCCGTCATCACCGTGAATTTGATTTCGATGCCCTTGTCGGGGTTGCGCTTGGCCAGCGTATTGATAAGGAACGCCGCCCCGCCGATCGCGTCCACCTGGCCCGAAAGCAACGCCTGCTGCGTTGCCGCGTGCTCATCGAAGAACACTATATTGGTGCCGGGGGGCGCCACCTTCGGCACCACCTGCTCTTCCAGCGTGGCGCGAGTCATGCCGATCTTCTTGCCGGCCAAGTCGGCCGCGCTCTTTATGTTCACGCTCTTCGGCCCGCCAATGACGATGCTGAGCGCGCCATGCGGGCTGGAGAACCACACTGACTTCGCGCGCTCGGCCGTGATCGACAAGGACGAGATGGCCAGGTCCGCTCGGTCCGACAGCAGGGCGGGAATACGCTGCGGCCCTGTGACCTGCACCAGCTCGAGCTCCACCCCCAGGTCCTTGGCAAGCTGTCGGGCGGTTTCGATTTCCGAGCCGGTCGGCTTGTTGTCCTTGTCCAGAATGCCGAATGGCGGCGAGGTCACCTCGGCCGTTATGCGGATCTTCTTTTCCTTCAGGATGCGGTCCAGCGCCTGAGCATCGACCTGCGCGCTGCCTAACGCCAGCGCGAGCACTACTGCGCCGACCGCCGTCAGGAACTTCGTGGTGAGTGACATGTCGTTTCCTCCATTGTTGTTCTGCTTGCTTGTCCCGGCCACGCATTGCGCGAAGCCGCATCGACCGCGCCTTTCCCGGCGCGCCGAATCTCCTTAGTTCTTTCTTGCCCTCAGGCCATCGATTCCCGCTTTCAGACCCTGCTGAAAAACCGTGATGTCCGTGCCGTAGCACAGCATGCGAAAACCCCAATCCAGGTAGCGCCGCCCCGTCTTCACGTCGCCGCACAAGAAGCCGGCCGCCTTGCCGTTGGGTTCGCAGGCGCCGACCAGCTTCTTCACCGCCGCCTTGTAGCGCGGATGGTCGAGTTTGCCGTCGATGCCCATCGAGTTGGTCAGGTCGTAATGGCCCATCCAGCCCACGTCGATACCGGCCGTGGCCATGATCGCTTCGACATTCTCGATGCCTTTGGCGGTTTCAATCAGCGCGATCACCAGCGTGCGCTCGTTGGCGGCTTTCATCGCGGCGACGATGTCGCCGCCCTTGTAGTCGTCATGCGGCATGGCGAAGGCCAGGCCGCGCACGCCCTGGGGCCGATAGCGGCACCAGGCCGCGATTTTCGCCGCCTGATCAGCGGTTTCCACCATCGGCACCATGATGCCCATGACGCCCGCGTCAAGCACTGGCGCGATCAGGTGGTAGTGCATACCGGTGACGCGCACCATCGGCACCAACCCCGTGCCGCGCGCATAGGCGACTTGGCTCTTGATCGTTTCGATGCCCACGCCGCTATGCTCAGTGTCCAGGATCACGAACTCGGCGCCCGCATTGGCCATGATCTGGCACAAGCCCGGCGTAAAAAATTCGAACGCCATTTGGCCCAGGGCTGTGCCGCCCTTCATCAGTTTCGCGCGCACCGGATTTTCGCGCATCGCTTCCCCCGATTCCCTCAGCCCAGCGCCTTGTCGATATCCGCCACGCCGACCATCCGCGCGGCGCTGACAATCTGCGCCCGCGTCGTCTCGTCCAGTGGAATACCGTTTTTTTCCCGCTCGGCGCGCAGGCGGCGCTCGATCTCGCCGGGCAGCAGCACCTCGCCGCCGGGATTGAGCGGCGGCGAGGCTTTGACCCAGTCCTTCAGCCGCGCCACGTCGGCGGCGAAGGCCGAGTCTCCGCTCAGCCGCTCCGGCGCGATCAGCACCGACAGCATGTTGTTGACCAGTCGCTTGGACGTCGGATTCTCTGGATGGCTGGACCCGCCGCCAGTCAGCGCGCCGGCCAGCACCTCGCAGATCAGCGACAGGCCCGATCCCTTATACCCGGCGATGGGCAGGATCGCGCCCGGCGGCTGCGCATAGAACTCCTCGGCATCGCGCGTCGGCTGTCCTTTGCCGTTCAGCATAGCGCCCTCGGGCAACTGCTCCTTCTTGTTGCGCGCGACCTGGATCTTTCCTTCGGCGATGATGCCGGTGGACATGTCCAGGATCATCGGGAGGCCGTCCGGCATCGGCACCCCGGCGGCAATCGGGTTCGCCGACAGGCGGCGGTCGCTGCCGCCATGCGGCGCCACGAGGATGCCGAAGCCCGAAGTGTTGACGAAGTGGAGCGATACCAGGCCGGCGGCCGCGGCCATCTCGGCCCAGGCGCCGATTCGCCCGAGATGGCCGGAGTTGCTGAGCGCAAGCAACGCCACGCCCTGAGCCTTCGCGCGTTCGATCGCCGCCGACAGGGCCGCGCGGGCGATCGACTGGCCATAGCCGAACTGGCCGTCGACCATCAACAGCACGCTTTGCTCACGCAATGTCTTGGGCACGCGATTGGGCAGCACCATGCCCTGTTTCTGCCAGTCGATGTATTTCTCGATACGGATGACGCCGTGCGAGTCGTGGCCAACCAGATTGGCTTCGACCAGGTGATCGCCGACCAGCCGCGCTTCCTCGGCGCTGCAGCCCGCGGCGGCGAAGATGGATCGCGCGGCTTGCCGCAGACGCTCGGGATCGGCGCGCGTCGTGCTCATGCCGCTTTCCCCTTCGCTTTGCCCCGCCAAGCGGACAGCCGCACGCCCAGCTCGATCGCCTCCATCATGCTCTGCGGATTGGCGATGCCCTTGCCCGCGATGTCGAAGGCCGTGCCGTGATCGACCGAGGTGCGTACGATTGGCAAGCCAAGCGTGATGTTCACGCCGCTTAGGCTCACCCATTTGCCGGTACGCCGGTCGATCTTGAATCCAAGCAACTTGACCGCGATATGGCCCTGGTCGTGGAACATGGCTACCACACCGTCGAACTGTCCGCCCAGCGCCTTAACGAACACCGTATCGCCCGGCACCGGCCCGGTGATGTCGAAGCCTCGCTGGCGATAGCCGTCGATCACGGGCGTGACGATGTCGATGTCCTCGCGCCCAAACATGCCGCCCTCGCCGGCATGTGGATTGACGGCGGCCACCCCCAACCGCGGCTTCTTGAAGCCGAGCCAGCGCAGCGCGTCGAAGGTCAGGTCGATGACATAGGTCAGGCGTTTGGGCGTCACCAACGAGGGTGCGCGCGCCAGCGCCACATGGGCCGAGACATGGCTGACGCGCAGCCGGTCGTGCACCAGCATCAGCACCGAGCTCTTGCTACCCGTCAAGTCGGCCAGAATATCGGTGTGGCCCGCGTAGTGGAATCCTGCCGCATTGATCGCTTCCTTGCTGATCGGCGCGGTGGCGATGGCGTCGATTTCGCCCTTCATCGCCAGCGCGATCGCCCGCTCGATGGCGCGGAAGGCCTGCCTGCCGGCCTCGGCGCTGGTTTCGCCGAACTTCACCGGCGCTTGCGCCGACGTCGCTTCAATCAAATCAAGCTTGGGTGCGTAGCGGCGCAGTCCCTTGGCGATCAGGCGCTCGCGCGCCATTTCGATTGCCGCGGCCGTGCCGATGGTCACCAAGTCGAGCTTGTTCCGGGGCAACGCCTTGGCCAGCCGGGCAGTCGCCTTCAGGCACAGCTCCGGCCCCACCCCGGCAGGATCGCCCATGGTCATCGCAATGATGGGCTTACGCCTAGCCATGAACCACCTGCACATCGCCAAACAGCGACTGCAAAACAGTGCCGCCGGTGAAGCCACCGGATCTGGAGAGAATCGGCATATTGTTCCATTTGCCGCCAATCGCGCGCGACAGCGGCATACCCGGTGCGATCTCGCCCAAGACGTCTAGACGATCTGCGCCACTCGCATCGATCAGGGCCGCCAGCGTGTCGCCGCCGCTAGCGAACAGCGCGCGTGGCCGCAATTGCGTCGCCGCATTGGCCAAGGCACGCAGTACCAATGCTACCTCTTCAGGCGGCGATGGCGCCAAGCGCATGAGCAGAGCAGCTGAACGTCCCGACTCGACCCGCCGCGCAGCTTCAGCGACCGCACCGTTCACGGCCCGCGGCGAGTCGACCTCGATCAGGCAGCCGCCGCAGAGTTGGAGCAGCTCGGCAAGGATCACTGGGTGTTGGCTGCCGATCATGCCCAGCAGCGGCCCGGGCGGCGCAGCGAGTCGTTGGACATTGCCCGCAAGGGCATGCGCGAGTCCTGCCGTACCGCACCACAGGATTTCAGGGCTTAGTCTGTCCCGCGCGGCGGCAATACGCGACAGGTCGGCATCGGTTTCTGCATCGCATAGGAAGGCGCCCTTTCCGCGAAGCATTCTCGCATCGCGCACTAGGGATAGATTGAAGTCCCCCAGCGCCACCGCAAGATCAACAGAACAAGGCTCGTACTTCCCCTCCCCAGATTTTGCGAGCTGCTGGCCATCCCGCGTGATGCGGGCTTGCGAGGGAAATGCGGGCGCGACCACCACGCTAGCGAAGCCACCCGTGCGCGCGGTGACGGCGATCTCGTCCGCTACATGGCCGCGCAACATCGAATCGATCTTGCGGAACGCGATCCCCGCGCCGCGTAGCAAGGGGGCGGTGCGCTCCGCCGCCGAGCGGGCAAAGGCGGCGTCGCGCCTACGCGTGGCGGCGTCGAGCGCCCAGTCACCGGACCAACCGTCTACGCCATGTGTGTCGCGGAAAACACCGATCGGAGCATTCGTCTGCGCAAACGGTGCGGCTGCATCCAGGGCGCCCGTAAGGTCGTCCGCGACAAGGCGCAATGTCATGGCCGCGTCGCTGTTGCAGATTTCACTGGCACAACCGTCAGCTCGACGCCGAGCTTTTCAAGCGCCTTGCGTGACCTGGCCGGCAGTCGGTCGTCAGTCACGATGCGCTGCATCTTCTCCGCCCCGCACACTGCGTAAAACGAGGTCTGCTGGAACTTCGACGAGTCGGCCAGCAGCACGGCTTTGCGTGCCGCGGCGATCATGCGGCGCTTCATATCGCAGATTTCGATCGAGGAGTCGGCAAGCCGCAGGCCCGAGAGCGCCTGGATGCCGACGAACGCGAGGTCCACATGCAAACCCGCCAGCATGCTGGCTCCCGGCTCTCCGATAAGCGTGAAGGAGCCGGCGCGCAGCGTTCCGCCCGGCACGATCAGCCGTACCGTGGGTTGCGCCGCCAGCGTAGTGGCGATGTTCAGGTCGTTGGTCACGGCCGTTATCGCGACCGCGCGTCGGGCAACCGCCTGTGCGGCCTCGGCCACGGTCGAGGACGAATCAAAGATGACGCTGTGGCCGGGCTCGATCAGCTTGGCTGCGGCCACCCCGATCGCTATTTTCTCGGCGTGCTGCGTGCGCGAGCCGATCTCATATTGCGGCTCGAATGTCGTATGCGGCGCGCCTTTCAACATGGCGCCGCCATGACTGCGCTCGATGTATCCGCGCTCGGTCAGGTAATCGAGATCGCGCCGCATTGTCGATTCCGACGCGGACAGGCGCTCGGACAGCGCGGTGATCGACGCGCCGTTGCCGCCACGGATCAGGTCCAGGATCAAGGCCCGTCGTTGCGCGGGTATCAGGTCCCGCTCGGCCTCCAGGCGCGCAGTCATCGGCTCTCCCCCGAAAAAGAGCTTAGACCCGCTTCTCATAAATTGTCAAAATCATGCGAATTCCGTCAAAAACCGCCATACTATTGTGCGCGTGCTGGCCCGGTATCGCGCGCAGCGCTTGCCCGCGCGGCTTATCGAATGAACCCGAGCAGGCGCGGCTGGAGCAGGACGATCTCGAGCACCATCGAGATGAGCAACAAAGCGAGCACTATCGCCGACAAGAAGCGCGACAACTGTCCCTGTCGGAAACCTAAACTCTGAGTGTCCGTTCGAAAAGTTTTTGATTCGCTGGAATTGGATGTGATTCCTTGTTGAGCAGCCGAATCGCAAAAGGAGGGTGCGCGATGTAGACGGTGGAGAACCGGCGGGCCTACGAACGGACGGGGCTGCGCTATCCGAGCGATGTGAGCGATGCGGAATGGGTGTTGGTGGCGCCGCTGATCCCGCCGGCCAAGCGCGGGGGCCGGCCGTGCACGATCAACGTGCGCGAGATCTTGGACGCGATCTTCTATATCCTCTCGACCGGCTGTCAGTGGCGTGCCTTGCCCAAGGAGTTTCCGCCGCCGACCACGGTGTGGGAGTACCTGGATCTGTGGAACTGGGACGGGACGTTGGCGCGCATCCATCACGTGCTCTACGTCGAGGCGCGCGAGCGGGAAGGACGCGAGGCCAGCCCGACGGTCGCCATCATCCCCGGGTCCAGCCCGGGGACCAGCCAGAGCGTCAAGGGCGCCGAAAAAGGGGGGCCTACATTGATCCATCGGGCTTCGATGCCGGCAAGAAGGTCAAGGGCAAGAAGCGCCACATCGCCGTCGACACGCTCGGCCTCATGCTGAACGCGGACGTCCATCCCGCCTCGGTGCAGGATCGCGACGGTGGACTGCCGCTGCTCAAGGACACGCGCAAACTCTTTCCGTTCCTGACCAAGGTCATCGCCGATGCCGCCTATCAAGGCCTGCGGGTCGCCACGGCGCTCGCCGCCATCGCCGACTGGCAGATCGAGATCGTCAGACGTGCCGACGTGAAGGGCTTCAAGCTCCTGCCCAAGCGCTGGATCGTCGAGCGCACCTTCGCTTGGCTCGGTCGCTGCCGCAGGCTCGCCAAGGACTTCGAGAACCTCGCCCGTACCGCCATCGCCTTCCTCTGGCTGGCCAGCATCCGCCTCTTGCTTCGCCGGCTCACAAGAGCCTATCCATGAATCTCAACTTTGCGAACGGACTCTAAGCACCCGAATCTAGAGAGGGTATTCGATGTGGAAGCCCGAATGTCGCTGCGCTGGCGATGGCATGCGCCAGCATGAGGCTTGGCCAAGCCTTGAGGATGCGACTGCGACCGGCGACTTTCCGGCCGTTCTTCTTTTTCGGACTCCTACTGTTCGGACCGTATGTGGTTGCACTTTCGGTAGCGTGACAGACGGGATTCTTTACGTCCGCTCCGGGTCAGGAAGAGACGAAGATCGGCCTCCCCAGCAACTTCCGCTCTATGAGCAGGGGCGGACGTAATTCGACGGGAAGTGGACATCGCCTCCCCCATATCGGCATGTCGAACCCACGAATTCGAGCCGAGTTCCTCTCGCCCAAGCGGGCGAAGCCCAAACGTGCCAACTATGCGTTCCCCGTGAATGCTTGATTTTCGAGGTACAGAGTAACCGTACCAAACACGCGTGGTTCGGTTGCGTCAGAGAAAATGGGCCGACAGAGAACGAGAACGGACCGAATTGGCCCGCTCGATGGATCATCGACGTTCGAACAATTTTGCCGAAAGGCCCAAATTCCCCGCCGTCCAGGGGTGCGGGCCAGCGAGCAGAGAATGTCCCCAAAAGCAAGAATGGCGGAGGGAAAGGTGCTGGGGTCGAACCTTCTCCGCCGCGCCAAGAAAGCGCCTAGCAAAAGTTTGCAACTAACGCCGCTATGCGAGAGAATCTCGGATCGAATTCGGGTCTTTTCCAGGCCAGCGTCTTACGAAGCGGACCATCCGACCCCGTATGCGCCAGCCCGGAGGACAGCCGCCCTCGTGTCATCGCTTCATCGGCCCGCCAAACAACCCGATTTCCCCATCTCCTCGTAATCCCGCGTAGTCTAGCGAACGTCTGCCGACAGAACGCCGTCCACGTCGACTCGCTCGTGTATGCGCTTGCATAGGCGACGCACGAGGACGTGGCCGCCAGGAACCACGGTAGCTTGAATGGCTATCGCAAAACGACGCATTCAGGCTCATCCGCTGCATGTCCTTTCACGCATCACGGTTTCGGACGCTGTTTGCGCCGTTTGGGTCGGCGAGCCGGCGTGCTTATTGCTTTCATTTTAGCGCTTCGTCGGAGCTCTGCTCTCGCAACAGCTTCTTCGCCCTCCTTGGCCCAGGCGGCGTGTTTCTTTTCTAATTCCGGATTGGCCTTTCCCAGCCAACTGCGCGGCACCAGCGATGGATCGGGACCGCCGCCACCAGCGCCCCGCGCCTCGCCGATCAAGGTTGCCGGGGCCGGCTCAGACGCTGCCATGACCCCGCCGACCTGGGCCAACATGCGAAACTCTTCGTGTCGTTCGTGTCCGCGTCGTGCACAAAAGTTCTTAGAGCCGATCCCGAAAGATGTTGAATCGGACGAATCGGTTGTGATTCATTGTCGAGCACCCGAATCGCAGAAGGAGGGTGCTCGATGTGGACCGTGGAACACCGCCAGGCGGCGGAACGCAAGGGACTGCGCTATCC
>CAZIVY010000286.1:0-8632 GCA_964542505.1 uncultured Rhodospirillaceae bacterium | reverse complement strand
CCCCAAGGGGGAAACCGGCGGCTCCTGATGTTGACATTGGCGATGCGGTTGGTGGCGAGCGAGGAAAACGTCAGCACGCTGGTATCGGCGCGTACCAAGGACACTTCGGTCCAGCCTAGTTGCGGCATCTGCCGGCGGTAGAAATCGAACATATCGGTAGCCGACGAACCGATGGTGTAAACGAGGCGTCCCGTCCAGCGGTCGCCCTCCCCTAGCACCACGGTGTCGCCGCCGTCGATGCTGTAGCCGTCGGGCAGTGCAACCCCGGCATAGGGAGGCGCATGTGGCGCGTCCCCTGCCGAACCCGACCACCCGCCGGCGCAAGCGCCCATGGCGGCCGCCAGCACGATCGCGGCCAGCGCACTGGTCAGAGAATGCAGTGAGTCGCGGCGTGAAACATTGAGTGCGTTCATGGCGGCAACTCCGTTTTTCCCGGGACGCGATCGGAAATTAAGCCTTGATTAGCGCATTGGCCAGCCAAATGGAACCATGACCGCCGATCCCTTTCACCGCCACCCGGGCGCCCGCGCCTGGCGCCGCGCCAAAGCGGCCGCGCGAACCGGCACGGGTCTGCTGGCGTTCCTGTTCTCGGTCGCGGCCCTGGCGCAAGGGCAACTTGTCCCGGGGGTGGCGGCGCAGCCCGTCGATTTGTTGATCGCCGGCGACATTGCCGAGTGCGGTTTGCCGGGCGCGGCGATGACCGCGGATCTGCTGGACAAACTGCCGGGGCGGATACTGGCGGTGGGCGACCTCGCCTATCCGGGCGGCTCCGCCCGCGACTTCCGCAAATGCTACGACCCGACCTGGGGCCGTCACAAGGATCGTACCTGGCCGCTGCCGGGCAACCACGATTACGGGACCGCCCGCGGGGCCGATTATTACAACTATTGGGGTTCGCGCGCCGGCGATGGCGGAAAGGGATATTACGGATTCGACTACGGGACATGGCGCGTGGTCACCCTGAACAGCATGTTGAACCGTGAGGCGCAGGAGGCCCAGCAACGCTGGCTGGCAACGGAACTGGCCGCCACCCCGGCCCGCTGCATTCTCGCTGCCTGGCACCACCCTTTGTTCAGCACCGGCGTTCACGGCTACAACAACAAGATGCTGCCGGAATACCGGCTGCTGCAGGCGGCGGGCGCCACCGTCGTGCTCACCGCGCACGACCACGACTACGAGCGTTTCGCGCCCCTCGGCCCCAAGGGGGAGTATAACTTCGCCGATGGCCTGCACAATTTCGTCGTTGGCACCGGCGGCGGCGAATTGCGCCAGCGCCCCTTCCGCGATCCCATTTCCGTGATGACCAACCCCCGCCCCGGCGAGTTGCAGAGCCAGTTCTTTCAGGCAACGACCCATGGCATCCTTCGGCTGCGTCTGGCGGCGGACAGCTTCGAATGGGAGTTCCTCCCCGCCCCCGCCGGTCCACCGCTGGACAGCGGCCAGGCCAATTGCCGCCGGCGCCCCTGACCGGGCGGCCAGCAACCCGCTTTCGACCGCCGCCCCAATGCGAAGAGCATGGTTTGGTCATTTTGAATCAACTGCGTTGCGGTCGGATGGCTGAGGATCAAGCTGCCGGCCGCCGGCCGTAGCGGTGCCTACGGCCAAGGCCGGGAACGCCGATGATCGGCCATTCCGCCGCAACCCGAAGGGCCGGAGGCTTTTTCGCCGCGGGTTCGTCCCCCGTTGGCTTTGCCAACAACAAGAAGCGCCGCCGCCAATTGACGGCGGCAGGGGGCTTGCCCCGTTGGCTTTGCCAACAACAAAAAGCGCCGCCGCCAATTGGCGGCGGCTGGGGTTCAGCTACGCGCTTCACCCTTTTCCTGCCCGCGGCGCAAAATACCTCCGGCGCAGCCGGTTCCAAATGACCAAATCATGCTCTAGGATCAGTCCGTAATGGGAACGCGCACGCCGCCAGGGCGGCGGACGGCGCGTCATCGATCAGGGAGGCGAGAATGAATCGTTATTGGGCGATCGCAGCGGCGCTGGCGACATTGGCCGTTCCGGCGGCGGCGCAAGACAAGGTCAAGATCGGGTTCGTCAGCACCTTCACCGGACCCACGGCCGTCATCGGCGAGGACATGCGCAATTCGGCCGAGATCGCGCTCGAGCATTTGGGGCGCAAGATGTCAGGGTTGTCGGTCGAAATGATCTACGAGGACGACCAGCAGAAGCCCGAAGTGGGCAAGCAGAAGACCGACAAGCTGGTGGAAGCGGACAAGGTCAATTTCGTCACCGGCTATATCTGGTCGAACGTGCTGCTGGCTTCCTACAAGCCGGTCATCGACAGCCAAACCTTCCTCATCAGCGCCAACGCCGGTCCCTCGCAGATCGCCGGCGAACAGTGCTCGCCGTGGTTTTTCTCCACCTCCTGGCAGAACGACCAGACGCCGGAAGCGATGGGCGAAACCATGAATCAGCGCGGCATCAAGTCGCTCTACATCATCTCGCCCAATTACGCCGCCGGACGCGACATGGCGGAAGGCGTCAAGCGCTCCTTCAAGGGTCAGGTGGTCGGCGAGGATTACACCAAATGGCCCGAACAGCTCGATTTCTCGGCCGAACTCTCCAAGGCACGCGCCGCCAAGCCGGACGCGCTGTTCGTCTTCTTCCCCGGCCGCGCCGGGGTGCAGATCCTGGTGCAGTACAATCAGGCGGGCTTGAAGGGGCAGATCCCTCTCTATCAGGTTTACACCATCGACTCGCTCAGCCTGCCCTTGCAGAAGGAAATGGCCCTCGGCGTACCCGGCACCCAGTTCTGGGTCAACGATCTGCCCAACGAAGCGAACAAGCGCTTCGTCGCCGACTTTCGCAAAAAGCACGGCGGCAAGTATCCGTCCTTTTATGGCGCGCAGAGCTACGACGCGGTGATGCTGATCGATTCCGCGGTCCGCGCCGTCAAGGGCGATCTGCGCGACAAGGACGCCATGCGCGCCGCCATGCGCAAGGCCGACTTCCCCTCCGTACGCGGCAAGTACCGCTACGGCAACAATCACTTCCCCATCCAGAATTTCTATCTCCAGGACACGGTGCTGGACGCGGAAGGCAATTACACCTTGAAGACGGTGTCGACGGTCCTCAAGGACCACCAGGATTCCTACGCCGCCAAGTGCCCGATGAAGTGGTAGCGGCGGTCAGGGGGCGCCCCGCTCAGCCGGGGCGCTCCCGCCGCCTTTCGCCCTCGGCCGACGGTGCAGCGGTCTTCCCATGACGTTGCTGCTCGAACAATGCCTTAACGGCATTCAGTTCGGCCTGTTGCTGTTCCTGCTGGCGGCCGGCCTGACGCTGGTGTTCGGCATCATGGACTTGGTGAACCTGGCCCACGGTTCGCTCTACATGATGGGCGCCTATTTCGCCGCCACCTTCGCCGAGCTCACCGGCAGCTTTCTTCTCGGCGGATTGCTGGCATTGCCGGCGGCATTGTTGCTTGGCATGGCGGTCGAGGTGATCGTGCTGCGCAACCTTTACGCCCGCCATCATCTCGATCAGGTGCTGGCTACCTTCGGCCTGATTCTGTTCTTCAACGAGGCCGTGCGGCTTATCTGGGGGCCGGCCGGGCGCATGCTGCTGCTGCCGGCATTCCTCAACACCTCGGTCCAGGTGCTGCCCGGCGTGCACTATCCCACCTACCGCCTGAGCATCATTCTGGTCGCATCCCTTGTCGCCCTGTTCCTTTATCTCCTGGTGGCCAAGACGCGTGTCGGCATGTTGATCCGCGCCGGCGCCTCGAACCGGGAAATGGTGGGCGCGCTGGGCATCGACATCAGGCGGCTCTACACCGTTGTCTTCGGGCTTGGCGCGGCGCTGGCGGCGCTGGCCGGGCTGATGGCGGCGCCGATCTTCACGGTCCAGATCGGCATGGGGGAAAGCATCCTTATCGTCGCTTTCGTGGTCATCGTCATCGGCGGCATCGGATCGATTCGCGGCGCCTTTGTCGCCGCGTTGCTGGTCGGCCTCATCGACACCGTGGGCCGCGCCTTCCTGCCGGCCATTCTCGGCCTGTTCATGGGCAAGGTAGCGGCCGACACGGCGGCGCCCTCGCTCGCCAACATGCTGATCTACATTCTCATGGCGCTGGTGCTGGCGCTCAGGCCCGAAGGCCTGTTTCCCGCGCGCGGGGGTTGAGCCGTGCGCCTCGATCCGCGCGCAACGGTCAACGCCCTGCTGCTGGCCGCCCTGGCGCTGGTGCCGGTCTATGTGATGCTGGGCGGCAGCGCCTTCTACCTGTCGCTGTTCACCCGCATCGTCATCCTCGCCATCGCCGCCGTCAGCCTCAACCTGATCCTGGGCTATGGCGGCATGGTGAGTTTCGGTCATGCCGCCTATATCGGCATTGGCGGCTACAGCGTCGGCATCCTGGCCTCGCATGGCATCCATTCGGGCCTGTTGCAGTGGTCGCTGGCGATCGTCGGCTCCGCCCTGTTCGCGCTGGCGATCGGCGCCATCAGCCTGCGCACCCGCGGCGTCTATTTCATCATGATCACCCTGGCGTTCGGCCAGATGGCGTATTTCCTCGCCGCCGGCGCCTACGCCTATGGCGGCGACGACGGGCTGACCATCCACCGCCGCAGCCAGTTCGGCGGCCTCGTCGATCTTGGCCACAAGACCGTGTTCTACTATCTCTGCTTCGCGCTGCTTCTGGCCGCGATCTATTTCTGCCACCGCCTGGTGCAGTCGCGCTTCGGCATGGTCATCAGCGCCAGCCGATCCAACGACCGGCGCATGAACGCCATTGGCTTCGCCACCCGCCGCTACCGTCTCGTCTGCTTCGTCATCGCCGGCGCGGTTTGCGGGCTGGCAGGCGCGCTGCTGGCCAACCACGGCGATTTCATCAGCCCGGCGGTGATGCACTGGACGCGCTCGGGCGATCTGATCGTCATGGTCGTTCTGGGCGGCATGGGAACCCTGTTCGGCCCGCTTTACGGCACCGTCGCCTTTCTCCTGCTCGAGGAGGTGATGTCGAGCCACCTGCCCAAGCCCCTCAACGAATCGTGGCAGATCATCTTCGGGCCGATGCTCGTCCTCGTGGTGCTGTTCGCCAAGGGCGGAATCGATAGCTTGCTGGCCAGGGCCAGCCAGGCCCGTGGTTGAGCCGCTCCTGGTCGTCGATGGCTTGCGGAAAAGCTTCGGCGGGCTGGTGGCCTCCGACGCCGTGTCGCTGGACGTGCGCCCGGGCGAGGTGCACGCGGTAATCGGCCCCAACGGCGCCGGCAAGACCACCCTGATCGGGCAATTGAGCGGCGAAATTCGCCCCGACCTCGGCCGCATCCGCTTCCGCGGCAAGGACATCACGGCGCTGCCGGTTCACGCCCGCTCGCAACGGGGACTGGCGCGCTCGTTTCAGGTGACGTCGATCTTTCTCGACTTCACCGCCCTCGACAACGTCGCCCTGGCGGTGCAGGCGCACGACGGCCACTCGTTTCATTTCTGGTCCAAGGCCGTGGACGACGAGGGCTTGCGCGCTCCCGCCCGCGCCGCCTTGGATCGCGTCGGGCTTGGCGAGCGTGGCGGAATGCGGGCGTCGGCGCTCAGCCACGGCGAGCACCGCCAGCTCGAAATCGCCATGGCGCTTGCCACCCGCCCCGCGTTGCTGCTGCTCGACGAACCCATGGCGGGCATGGGCGGCGAGGAATCGGCGCGCATGGTGGCGTTGCTCCGTGCGCTCAAGCGCGACGTGGCGATCCTTCTGGTGGAGCACGACATGGACGCGGTCTTCGCCCTCGCCGACCGCGTTACCGTCCTGGTTTACGGACGGGTGATCGCCTGCGGCGCGCCTGGCGACATCCGGCGCAACGCCGCCGTGCGCGAAGCCTATCTTGGCGACGCGGCCGGTTGACGCCCGACCATGCTCGAAGTCCGCGGCATCGACACCTTCTACGGACGCAGCCGCGTGCTGTTCGCCATGTCGCTTAGCGTCGGCCAGGGCGAAGCGGTCAGCCTCATGGGCCGCAACGGCATGGGGAAGACGACGACCGTGCGCTCGATCATGGGCCTGACTCCGGCCGCCGGCGGCGCCATAGCTTTCGAGGGTCATGACATCCGCCAGTGGCCGCCCCACCGCATTGCCCAAGCGGGCATCGGCTTGGTGCCCGAAGGGCGCCAAGTATTCCCCAACCTGACGGTGCGCGAAAACCTGGTCGCCACCGCGGCGTCGCGTTTCGGCGCCGGGACGCCGTGGACTTATCGCCGCGTCGTCCAGCTCTTCCCCCGCCTCGCCGAACGCTCCGCCACCCTCGGCAGCCACCTCTCCGGCGGCGAGCAGCAGATGCTGGCGATCGGCCGGGCGTTGATGACCAACCCGAAGCTGCTCATCCTCGACGAGGCCACCGAGGGCTTGGCGCCGCTCATTCGCGAGGAAATCTGGCGCTGCATGGCCGAACTGAAAAAGGGCGGGCAATCGATCCTGGTGATCGACAAGAACGTGGCCGCCCTGACCCGGCTTTGCGAACGCCACTACATCGTGGAAAAAGGCCGCGTGGTCTGGGCCGGGACCAGCGCTGAATTGCGCGCCGGCAAGGCGTTGCAGCAACGCTATCTCGGTGTCTAATCCATCCCTCCGGCCGGCCTCGGGGGGCAAATATTCAAGCAATTTTAACGCGCCCGCGCCATCAATGAGGAACGCGCCGGCCGCCGCCTTGAGTCGACGACCCGTTTCCGCCGTCGCGCCGACCTACCCATTCGAGGAGCGCCCGCGTGATCTACGAGGAATCCGCCGATCAGTCTCGCGAATTGGCGCGAGCCGCCCTGGCGGCGATGGAAAAGGCCAACGTCCCCACCCATCCCGCCAATTTCCGCCTCTGGTACGAGTACCTCTGCAAGCGCAACGCGGCCCTGACCCGGGCCATGGACGAACTTATCGCCAAGGGCGAAGCCTTCGACGATATCGTTTGCTTGAACCTGTTCGAACGCTTCTTTGGCGCCGCGCGCCACGAGCTCGCGGTCAACGAAGCGGCGCGCGGCATGCAACAGAATCTTTCCAGTTTGCACGGTCTGGCCAAGGAAGCGGAGGGCGGCGCGGCGCGCTACGGCGCCGTGCTGCGCCAGGTCAACGAGGGGATCAAGGCTGGCGGCGAGATCGCCCAGTCGGCGATCGAGCGCGCGGTGTTGGAAACCACCGAGATGGAGAAGCTCAGCCGCCAGGTCGAGGGCCGGCTGACCGCATCGGCGGCCGAGGTCGAACGCTTGCGCCGCGACCTTGAGAAGGTGCGCCGCGAGTCGATGACCGATCCGGCGACCGGACTGCCGAGCCGCTATTATTTCGATCTGGCGCTGGTGGACGCGGTAAAGCAGACCACGGAGCGCCGCGAGGAATTGAGCCTGATGGTGATCGAGATCGACAATTTCGTCGAGTTCAACCTCGCCCGCGGCGCCAGCACCGGCGATCAGATGCTGGCGTTGGTGGGCCGGGTGTTGCAGGAGAACCTGAAGGACAACGACATCGCCACCCGCTTCGGCGCGCAGGAATTCGCCGTCATTCTGCCGAAAACCCGTATCAGCAACGCACTGACCGTCGGCCACGTCTTGCGCGAGGCCCTGAAGCGCAAGAAGCTGGTGAAGAAAAGCACCGGCGAGGAACTCGGCCGCGTTTCCGTATCCATCGGCGTCGCCGGCTACAACCTGGGCGAGCCCCAGGTCGAAATCGTGCGCCGCGGCGAGCTGGCGCTGGCCACCGCCAAGAGCGACGGCGGCAACCGCATCGTTTCGCAGGATTCCCTCGACGCGGTGGTCGAGGTCCGGCGCTAGAGCGGCGCTGTCGGGGGTCGGCGGCGTGCGATGACCGTCCTGCTCGAGATCGAAAGCCGCGACCGCGCCGCGGCTTGGGCCGACGCGGCGCTCAAGGACATGCGCCGCCTGGAGATACCCCGGCGGCCCCACAATTTCGCTATCTGGTACGAGTACCATAGCCAGCGCAACATCGCCCTCAACCGGCGCATCGACGAGCTGTTGGTGCAGGGCGGAACATTCGACGAGGAAGCCGCCAGCAAGGTCTATGCCGAGTTTTTCGGCGACGGCCACGAGGAACTGGCGGTGCGCGAGACGACGCGCCGCGTGCGTGGCATCCTCGGCGAGGTGCTGAAGGTAACCGCGACCGCCCGCGACGCCACCGGGCAGCACGGCGCCACCTTGCGCGCCATCGGAACCGAAATCGCCTATCCCAGCGCCGTCAACCGCATCGCCGATCTGGTGGGCCGCGCCGTCGGCGCCATCCAGTCCATCGAACGGCACAACGAGGCGCTCGGCGATCGTCTGCGCACGACGGTGCGCGAAATCGATTTCCTGCGCCAGGATCTCGAGCGCGTGCGCCACGAGGCGATGACCGACGGGCTCACCGGGGCGGCCAACCGGAAGGCCTTCGAATCCGCGTTGATCGACGCCCTGAAACATTGCGAGGCAACCGGCGAGAAGTTGGCGCTGCTGATGCTCGACATCGACCACTTCAAGACCTTCAACGACACCTGGGGGCACTCCATGGGCGATCAGGTGTTGCGCCTGGTGGCGGACACGGTGAAGGAAAAGATCCGCGGTCAGGACATGGTGGCGCGCCTCGGCGGCGACGAGTTCGCCGTGCTGCTGCTGCAGACCGACGGTACCGGCGGCGCCACCGTGGCGCAGAATCTGCGCGCGGTGATCTCAA
>CAZIVY010000285.1:0-4679 GCA_964542505.1 uncultured Rhodospirillaceae bacterium | reverse complement strand
CTGGGCCGCGCCTTCGACCGCCAGTATGCCGAAGGCCTGCGCCACGGCCGCAGTTTTCGCCACCAAAACCTGTTCTATCGAGTGACGCCCGACGCGAACCTTGGCTCGGTCGTCCGCTTCGTTCAGTGGCCGTCCTACAAGGACAAGGATTTCGACCTCTACCGGGTCGATGGGCGGATGCTGAACATCGTCGGCTCGTTGCTGGGCGGGGATCTGAAGCAGATCATCAACCAGCTTCACTGGAAGCCCCCCGGCGCGGCCATGGCCGATTTCGCCTTTCATCAGGATTGCCGTTTCCGCCGCCCGCCCGAGGCCTATCGCGAACTGGCGACTTCCTACGTGCAGACGGGGATCGCGGTGGATGCCCACCGGCGCGCCAACGGCGCCATGCGCTTTTTGCCCGGCAGCCACCGCTTCGGCGACCTGGGGCTGGTGGAATCCGGGCCGGTGCTGGCGCAGACCATGCAGGACGACAGCCTGCGCCAAGTGGGGCTCGATCCGGGGGCGCTGATCGATCTCGAGCTGGACGTGGGCGACGTCGCCTTGTGGAGCCCCTATATGGTGCATGGATCGGGCCCCAACCGGACGCCCGCGGACCGGCGGCTTTACATCAACGGCTTCGCCCGCGCCGAGTGTTGCGACCGCGGCGAATGGGCCTTTCGCGGCGGCAAGGCGGTCAAGCTCGGCCTGGAGCCGGCGCTGGTCCACTATGACGACGTGCATGTGCGCCCCGAGCCCCATTACGTGGACGAGGCGTATTGACGCTCGGGTCCTGTCCGGGGTCGTGGTGCTGCCGGTCAGGATTGAACTGACGACCTCCCCCTTACCAAGGGGGTGCTCTACCACTGAGCTACGGCAGCCAAGGCACCGGGCCGGGAAGCTGCCACAGGGCGATTGAGGTTACAAGGCAACCCTGGCGGCGGACGGCCGGCGTGCCTATCTTTAGCCGATGACCGATGAAAAGGGCGTTGCTGCCAGGCGCAAACGGGAAGCGGACCGCCGGGCCAGCCAACTGCGCGCCAATCTGGCGCGGCGCAAGGCGCAGGCCCAGGCGCGGAAGGCGGCTACCGAGCGTCCGCCAACCGGCGGCGGGCGCGGACGCGAATGACCGATTCATGCTCTGGAAGGCTGTTGCCGCCATGATAGGGTGCGCCCGCGCAACAGAAAGTATCGAAGACTAGTCATGGACCGCATCCGTATTCGCGGCGGAAACCCGCTCAAGGGCGTCATCCCCATCGGCGGCGCCAAGAACGCCGCCCTGCCGCTGATGGCCGCCTGCCTGCTCACCGACGACACGCTCAGCCTGGCCAATGTCCCGCATCTGGCGGATATCGCCAGCATGGCGCACCTGCTGCAACAGCACGGCGTCAAGGTGACGTTGAGTGGCGCAGACAGCCCCGGCGGCGCGGCGGGGCGCGTCTTCGGGCTGAAGGCGGACGCGGTCGACAATACCGTCGCGCCCTACGACCTGGTGCGCAAAATGCGCGCCAGCGTGCTGGTGCTGGGCCCGCTGGTGGCGCGGTTCGGCGAGGCGGAGGTCAGCCTGCCCGGCGGCTGCGCCATCGGCACGCGGCCGGTCAATCTGCATATCGACGGCTTGGCGCAAATGGGCGCCGAGATCAGCGTCGACGGCGGCTACATCAGGGCAAAGGCGCCGCGGGGGCTGAAAGGGGCGCGGGTGCGCTTCCCCACCGTGTCGGTGGGCGCAAGCGAGAATCTGCTCATGGCGGCGACGCTGGCGGAAGGCTTGACGGTGCTGGAAAACGTGGCGCTGGAGCCGGAAGTCACCGACCTCGCCCGCTGCCTGGTGGCGATGGGGGCCGACATCAAGGGCATCGGCACGCCGCGGATCGAAGTGCGCGGGGTGAAACGTCTGCACGGGGCGCGCTACTGCATCCTGCCCGACCGCATCGAGACCGGGACTTACGCCATCGCGGCGGCGGCCACCGGGGGGGACGTGGAACTCCTCGGCGCCGATCTCGATACCGTGGCGACGCTGGGGGAAAAACTGGTCGAGGCCGGCTGCACGGTGGAGCGGACCGCCAACGGCGTGCGCGTGGCGCGCAACGGCGCCGGCCTGCGCGGCGTCGACGCCATAACGCAGCCCTATCCCGGCTTCCCCACCGACCTGCAGGCGCAGCTCATGGCGATGACGACCACCGCCCAGGGCGCCTCCCTGATTACCGAAACGATCTTCGAAAACCGCTTCATGCACGTGCCGGAACTGGCCCGCATGGGCGCCAACATCACCGTGCACGGCACCTCGGTCCTGGTGCGCGGCGTCCCGCGCCTCAAGGGCGCTCCGGTGATGGCGACCGATTTGCGCGCTTCGGTGTCGCTGGTCCTGGCCGGGCTGGTGGCCGAAGGCGAAACCATGGTCCATCGCGTCTATCATCTCGATCGCGGCTATGAGCGGCTGGAGGACAAGCTCTCCGGTTGCGGGGCCGAGATCGAGCGGATGAAGGAATGAAGGCGATGGCGGCGGCACGCGGCATGCGCTTGCGCGCGGAGGACGCCGAGGACCTGGCGGTTATCGCCGCCTGCCTGCAGGACGCGCTGGTGGCGGTGGGGGGGATGAGCTTCGACGCGCGCCGGCGCCGCTTCGCCATGGCGCTGAACCGCTTTTGCTGGGAATGCGAGAGCCCGCGCCTTTTCGGCCAGAAGCATCAGCGCGTGGCCACCGGCTTGCGCGTCGAGGGCGTGCTGGCGGTGCGCGCGCAAGGCATCGACCGGACGCGGACCGATCAGGTGCTTGAACTGCTCTCCATCCTTGGCGAAGCGGGTTCCGACGGCGCCGCCACGCTGACCTTCGTGTTCGCCGGCGGCGGCGCGCTGCGCCTCGAGGTGGAGTGCATCGACTGCTATCTCGCGGACCTCGATGCGCCTGTCCCGGTGCCGGTTCGGCCCCGGCACCTGGTCGATCGCGAACGCTGAAGCGGCCCGGAACGAGACCGTTCATGCCCGGCGCCGAACCGCTGGTTCTGGCCTTGCCCAAGGGCCGCATCCTCGGCGAAGTCATGCCGTTGCTGCGCCGGGTCGGCATCGAGCCCGAGGCGTCGTTCGCCAACCCCGACGGCCGGCAGCTTCGCTTCACGACCAGCCGTCCGGACCTGTCCATCATCCGCGTGCGCTCGTTCGACGTGGCGACCTTCGTCGCCTTCGGCGCGGCGCAACTGGGCATCGCCGGCAACGACGTGCTGCTGGAATTCGACTATCCGGAGATCTACGCGCCCGTTGACCTGGGCGTCGGACGCTGCCGGCTGGCGGTGGCCGAGCCGGCGGGGCTGGCGGCCGGCGACGATCCCAGCAGCTGGAGCCATGTGCGCATCGCGACCAAATATCCGCGCATCACCCGGCGCCACTTCGCGCGCCACGGCGTGCAGGCGGAATGCATCAAGCTCAACGGCGCGCTGGAGCTGGCGCCGGCGCTGGGACTTTGCCGGCGTATCGTCGATCTGGTGGCCACCGGCGAGACGCTGAGGGCGAACGCGCTGGTGGAGGTGGAAACCATCGTCGAGATTTCGTCGCGCCTGATCGTCAACCGCGCCGCCTGGAAAACCCGCCCGGCGGAAGTGGGCGCCTGGATCGAGCGTTTTCGCGAGGCCGCCAATGGCGCACAGGCTTGACGCCCGCGCCGCGGACTTCGCCGCCCGCCTGAAGACGATCGCGGCCGCGAGGCGCGTGGGCGCGACCGACGTGAGCCGGCAGGTGGCGGCGATCCTGGCCGAGGTGCGTGAAGGGGGCGATCAGGCGCTGATCGCCTGCACGCGGCGCTTCGAGGGCATCGCGTTGACGCCCGGGACGATCAGGGTAGGGGCGGAGGAAATCGCGCGCGCGCTCGCCTCCATCGACCCCGAGACGCTGGCGGCGCTGAACTTCGCGGGCCGGCGCATCCGCGCCTTCCACCAACGGCAGAAACCCGCCGACGACCTGTTCACCGACGAGGCGGGGGTCGAACTCGGCCAGCGCTGGACGCCCATCGACGCGGTGGGCATCTATGTGCCCGGCGGCAAGGCGGCCTACCCGTCCTCGGTGCTGATGAACGCCATCCCGGCCGGCATCGCCGGGGTGGGGCGCGTGGTCATGACGACGCCGGGAAAGGCCATCCATCCACTGGTGCTGGCGGCGGCGAGCCTGGCGGGCGTGCACGAAATCTATCGCCTGGGCGGGGCGCAGGCGGTGGCGGCGCTGGCCTTCGGCACCGCGTCGGTGCGCCCGGTGGACAAGATCGTCGGTCCCGGCAACGCCTATGTGGCCGAGGCCAAGCGCCAGGTCTTCGGCGCCGTCGGCATCGACACCATCGCCGGGCCGTCGGAAATCCTGGTCGTCGCCGATGGCGCCAACGATCCGGCCTGGATCGCCGCCGACCTGCTTGCCCAGGCGGAACATGACGAAGAGGCGCAGGCGGTGCTGATCACCGACGACGCCGGCTTCGCCGACCAGGTGGCGGCGGCGGCCGAGGGACACCTTCGCACCCTTGCCCGCGCGAACGTGGCCGGCGCCAGTTGGCGGCGCCACGGGATCATCGTCGTGGTGGCGCAGTTGGGCGACGCGCCCGCCATTGTCGACGCGCTGGCGCCCGAACATGTGGAGCTGGCGGTGGCCGATCCGGGGCCGCTGGCCGCCGCCATCCGCCACGCCGGCGCCATCTTCATCGGCCGTCACACGCCGGAAGCGAT
>CAZIVY010000284.1:0-3064 GCA_964542505.1 uncultured Rhodospirillaceae bacterium | reverse complement strand
CGGCGCCGCCATGTCGCGCTTGCGCACCATCACCCAGCGGGCGAATTCCAGCACCGGCTCGCCGGCGCCATCGCGCCCCATGGTGCGCACATAGACGATGCCGGACTTGCGGCTGGAGTTTTCCTTCAAGCCGATGACGGTCGAGGTGGCGCGCAACGTGTCGCCGGGGAAAACCGCCTTTCGCCAGCGGCACTCGGCAATGCCCAGATTGGCCACGGCATTGAGCGAGACGTCGCTCACCGTGCGGCCAAAAACCACGTGAAACACCAGGAGATCGTCGAGCGGCGCCTGTTCGAGACCGAGTCCGCGGGCAAAGTCGTCCGCCGACTGCAAGGCGAAGCGCGAGCCGTAAAGCGCGGTGTAAAAAGCCTGCTCGCCGGCGCCAAGGGTCCGCGGCGGCGCGTGGACGAATTCCTGGCCGAGGCGAAAATCCTCGAAAAAATTACCCGCCGCGACCCGGCTCATGACCCTGCCCCGGTACCTGGAATGGCGGCCAGCAAGGTCAAACCGCGACCTTCGCGCGGCGCTCGATGGCCTGGCCAAGGGCCGCCACGCGGCGGGCGTTTTCCACGTGCAGCGCCTCGATGAGCTTGCCGTCCACCACCGTCACGCCTTGGCCGGCGCGCCGCGCCGCCTCGAAGGCGGCAATGATCTTGCGCGCTTCCGCCACGTCGGCGGGGCTGGGGGCAAAGAGGCGATTGCAGGCGTCCACCTGTTGGGGATGAATAAGCGTCTTGCCGTCAAAACCAAGTTCCACCCCCTGGCGGCAGGCGGCCTCGAAACCGGCTTCGTCCGCCAGGTCGAGATGCACGCCATCCACGATGCCGCGTCCATGAGCGCGGGCGGCAAGCAAGCAAAGGCCGAGGGACGCGAGCATGGGCGCGCGCCCGGCGGTGTGGCGGGCGTGCAAGTCCTTGGTCAGATCGGAGGTGCCCATGACCAGCGCCGCGACGCCCGGCGCGGCGGCGATTTCCTCGGCGCGGAGCACGCCCTTGGGCGTTTCCACCATGCACCAGATGGCTTGTTCCGGGGCGCCGGCCGCCGCCAGCGCGTCCGCCAGCGCCCGCACGCCGGCGGCGCTCTCGACCTTGGGCAGCAGCACCGCGTCGGCGCCGGCGCCGGCGATGGCCGCCACGTCGGCCTGCCCCCAGGGGGTATTGAGGCCGTTGACGCGCACGATGCGCTCGGCCTCGCCGAAGCCGCCGGCTTGCACCGCGTCGCGCACCTGGCGGCGGGCCAGGTCCTTGGCTTCGGGCGCCACCGCGTCCTCGAGATCGAAAATGAAGGCGTCAGCCGGGATCGACTTCGCCTTTTCGAGCGCGCGGGCGTTGGAGCCCGGCATGTAAAGGACGCTGCGGCGCGGACGGACGGTGGACGTCATCACAAGCGTTTCCCGAAAAACTGGCGCAGACTATAGGCCCGCGCGGGGGACAGGCAAGACGCGGCGGAGGCCGGATGCACGTTCTTTCCATTCAGTCGCAGGTGATCGACGGCCATGTGGGCAATGGCGCCGCCCAACTGGCGTTGCAGCGCCAGGGGTTCGAGGTGTGGGCGGTGCCCACGGCCCTGCTTTCGCATCATCCGGGCCACGGGCGGCCGGCGGGGCGGACGCTCGCGGCGGCGGAAATCGACGCCTTTGTCGCCAGCATGGCGCGGCGTGGACGCTTGGCCCACGCGGCGGCGATCCTGAGCGGCTGGCTGGGCAGCGCCGGCAACGCACGGGCGGCGATGGACGCGGCGGCCAAGGTCAAGGCCGCCAACCCGGCGGCGCCGTGGCTTCTCGATCCGGTGATCGGGGACGAGGGCGCCGGCGTCTATGTGGAGCGCGAACTGGCGGAGTTCCTGCGCGCGGAGGCGGTGGCGAAGGCGGACATCCTCACCCCCAACCGCTTCGAGGCCGAGTGGCTGGCGGAGCGCAAGATCGCGACATTGGCGGACGCGCTGGCGGCCGCCGAGGCTTTGCGCCGGCGCGGGCCGTCCATCGTCGTCATCACATCGCTTGAACCCGAGGGGCTTGATCCCCAGGACATGGACGGCGCGCGCCTGGCGACGCTGGCGGTGGCGCCGGAAGGCGCCTGGCTCGCCAGCACGCCCCGCCTGGCCAGCGCGCCCCACGGCGCGGGCGATCTGTTCGCGGCGCTGTTCCTCGCCCGCCGGCTGAAAGGACGGGGGGTGAAAAAGGCGCTGGCCTTCGCCGTGGCGGCGACCTTCGGCGTGCTCAAGGCAAGCGTGGGCAAGAACGAGCTCGAATTGGTTGCCGCGCAGGAGGAACTGGTGTTCCCCAGCAGCGAGCCGGAGGTGGAGCGGGTGAGGTAAAAAGTTGTCCGTCGTCAGTCGTCAGTCATTAGCCGTAAACCGACTACTGATAACCGATAACTGATAACTGAGAACTTCCTCACGCCGCCTTTTTCAGGTAACGGGCGCCGAGGATTTCGGCGATCTGCACCGCGTTCA
The DNA here is from genome assembly GCA_964542505.1 of uncultured Rhodospirillaceae bacterium. Taxonomy (GTDB): domain Bacteria; phylum Pseudomonadota; class Alphaproteobacteria; order Ferrovibrionales; family Ferrovibrionaceae; genus CAZIVY01. The sequence continues at coordinate 610 of CAZIVY010000284.1, read as the reverse complement.
GCGCCGCCCCCTTGCGCAAATTGTCCGACACCACCCACATGGCGAGGCCGTTTTCCACCGTCGCGTCCTCGCGGATGCGGGAGACGTAGGTCGCGTACTCGCCCACGCATTCGACGGGCGTGATGTAGCCGCCGGGCTCGCGCCGGTCGACGACGATGACGCCGGGTGCCTCGGTCAGCAGGTCGCGCGCCTCGTCGGCGGTGATGGGGCGCTCGAACTCGATCACCACCGCTTCCGAATGGCCGACGAACACCGGCACCCGCACGCAGGTGGCGACGACCTTGATCTTGGGGTCGAGAATCTTCTTCGTCTCCACCACCATCTTCCATTCCTCGCGGGTGAAGCCGTCGTCCATGAACACGTCGATATGGGGGATGACGTTGAAGGCGATCTGCTTGGTGAACTTCTTCGGCTCCACCGCGTCGTTGACGAAAATGGCGCGCGTCTGGTTGAAGAGCTCGTCCATGCCCTCGTTGCCGGCGCCCGACGTCGACTGGTAGGTGGCCACCGTCACCCGCTTGATGGTGGCGCGGTCGTGGAGCGGCTTCAGCGCCACCACCATCTGCATGGTGGAGCAGTTGGGGTTGGCGATGATGTTGCGCCGGCGGAA
>CAZIVY010000283.1:0-5676 GCA_964542505.1 uncultured Rhodospirillaceae bacterium | reverse complement strand
GCGTAGCCCTGTTCGGCGGAGCGCAGGAACCAGGTCGCCGCCGCATTCGGGTCGCGGATGGTTCCATTGCCGTCGCGGTACATCTTCGCCAGATTGTATTGCGCCTTGTCCATGCCGAGTTCGCTGGCCTTGTGGATGAGCGTGAACGCGCGCTTGACGTTCTTAGGCCCGCCCAAGCCATCGGCCTCGAGCTTGCCGAGCGTGTAGATCGAGCGCGGTTCGTTTTGCGCCGCCGACTTCGCCAGCCAGGCGCGCGCCTTGGCGTAATCGCGCGGCACGCCGTCGCCGGAAATGTAGAGCGTGGCGAGGTTGTGTTGCGCCCAGCCATGGCCCTTGTCGGCGGCCTTTTGCCACCATTGGCGGGCGACGGCGCGATCGCCCTTGACGCCGCGGCCGTCGTCGTAAATCACGCCGAGATTGTATTGCGCCTCGGTGTCGCCTTGCGCCGCCAGCGGCTTCCATAAGGCAAGGGCGGTGGAATAGTCACCGCGCTGATAGGCTTCCCAGCCGGCGGCGAATTCCTTCGAATTGGCGCCGACGACGCCCGGGGCCAATGCCAGCACCGTCGCCAGCACCAGGGCCAAGCGAGGCAGGGGCCGATGGATATTGCTCATCTTCAATCTCCCTCGAGTGAATGGCGATTAGCGCGAGGCGGTGGCGGGCAGGCGGTCGACGCGCGCGCGCAGCGCCGCCATCAGGCCGTCGATGCCGGATCCGGAAACGACGGACGCGAAGTCCTGCCGCTGCGCCACCGACATGCTGATGCCTTCGACCACCAAGTCGATAATGCGGAACTGGCCGTCCGCCACGCGCAATTTCCAGTCGCAATCCAACGCCGGCGAGCCCGGGCGCTCGATGCGGCTGCGCACGAGCACCTGATCGTCGTCGCCGGGACGCACCGCGACGATGGTGAAAGCCTCGCCCGAATAGCCGCCCAACCGCCGCGCGTAGGTCTTGATCAGAAAGGCGCCAAACAGCTTGTGGTACTCGGTGCGCTGCTCCGGGGTCATTTTCGCGTAGTGCCGGCCGACGACAAACTTGCCGATCTGCTCGAGGTCGAAGGCTTCGGCGAGCAGTTGATGGAATTTTTCCTCGCGCTGCTCGTGGGTGGCGTTGGTGGCCGAGAGGGTCGCGATGACCCTCTGCGCCAGACTGGTCATGAAAGTGCCGGCGCGCTCGCTGCCGGCGGCGTCGATCGCCGCCTGCGCGGTCGCTACGGCAAGGCCCAGCGCCACGGCGGCGGCGACAACGAAACGGGGGAATGCGACAACTTGCTGCATGGCGTTCCTTTGGTTCGCCGCCGGTCCGCCTGGGGGAGGCGAAGCATGCGCGGCTGGCGAAGGTTGTGAGCAATTCTGTGCAAAACGCGTTAATGATCTGTGGACCACGGCGTTTTTTATTCACAGCTTTCCGGTTTTCCATCGCGATGCCGGCTTGAAGGTGGCGTCGCGGTTAACCATAGTTCGAGGGCACGTGCGAGCGTGTGAGCCTTCCCGCCGCGGGTTGCCGCCGGCTTCTTAACCGGAGCGGCGGCGGTCGGTGGCGGGGGCTCCGATCCAGGGGCGGGGCCGCCGCGAGGGGGCGTCGCGCTTGGGTTGGAGACGGATGGTTCTCCTCCCTCTGGGACGCCGCCGGCGCCCGGCGCCTGGTCGCAAGGCGCGGGCATCGGGCAGGCGGTGAACCGGGGCGGCTCTGCCGGCGCGACCCGCCGCGGCCATTGCGCCGCGATCGGTTGGCGCGGCAGACGCCGGACCGCTGAAGATGTACCCGGGTTTGCCGCGCCGCCTTCCTCGCGGGAGGCGCGCGGGGGAAAGCGGGGGCGTCGAAGTGGCGGGTGGCGGCCGGTTCGTCGTCGGCGGATCGCTTGGCCAAAGCGGTGCCGGGACGGCGGACGTTGGGCGGCGTTGGGTGGGCATAACTGCCTTGGTAGCGCGGCTTCGGGACGCGCCGCCAGGGCGGGAACATCAGCCCGCGAAGCGCCGCCCGGCGGGTTCGTTGGCGCGAACGGAGCGGGGTTCTCCCGTCCCGGGCGCAGCTAGGCGAAGCGGCCGAGCCCTTGCGGATGGGCCCAAACGGTACTTGCGCCGCGGCGTAGGCCGCCGGCCAGGACCGAAAGCAGGCGTGTCCGGACGGGAACCTTGTGCGGTGTGCCGCGAATCGGCTTAGGCCGCGTGCGCGGCAGGCGCCAGGGGACCCCGAAGGGCGGGTTGATGCCGGGCCTCGCTAGCCCCGAAAGGGGCGGGCAGGCGGGCTGGACCCGGCCTTCGATGGGAGAACGGGCTTGCGGACTGCCCGACGCGCCAGCGACGGTTGGCGCGCCGATACAGTCCCAGGCCCCTTGCAGGGTCGCCACGTTCGCGCGGGCGTGGAGCGCCACAATGCTCCTTGGGCGACAGAGGCCGGGAACCCGATCCTGGTTTTCTGTCGCCCAAGCTTTTTCAGCCCCAAGATTTTTCAGCGTTGGGCGTTCAGCGTTCCGTTAACTCGGGCATGGTCAGATTTCGTCGTCGCGGGATTTGACGCGGCCGCGCGGGCGGGCGCGACGGCGGGCGCCGGCGCGCCCGGAGCGCGCGCGGCGGGGTTTCGCTTGTTCGGCGTCGGGGCTGTCGCTGTCTTCGGGCAGGCCCCAGGGCGATTCGCGCAGCCAAGCCTCCAGGGCGCCAATGTCGGCGGGCCTGCCCATGTAATAGCCTTGCGCCTCCGAACAGCCGAGCGACGCCAGCATCTCGAAGGTCTCCGCGTCCTCGACGCCTTCCGCCACCACCTGCAAGCCGAGATTGAGGCCCAGTTCGACAATGGTGCGCACGATCGCCGCGTCGTCGGGATTCTGGCGCATGTTCATGACGAAGGACTTGTCGATCTTGATCTCGTTCAGCGGCAGTTCGCGAATGGTCGCCAGCGAGGAGTAGCCGGTACCGAAGTCGTCGATGGCGACGCGGACGCCCATGGCGGCAAGCCGCTTAACGATGGCGCGGGCGCGGGCGGCGTCGAGAATGATGGCGCTCTCGGTGATTTCCAGGATCAAGCGGCCGGGATCGGCCTGGCGCTTGCGCAAGAGGGACGCGACGCTGTCGGGAAAGGCGACGTCGCGGAGCGTCAGCGCCGAGAGGTTGACCGATACCGTGAGGTCACGGCCGGCGCGCCGCCAGACCCGGCACTGCGCCAGCGCCGTATCGAGGACCCAGAGGGTGATGGGATCGATCATCCCGGTCTGTTCGGCCAGGGGGATGAAGGTGTCGGGCAGGATGACGCCGCGCGTGCCGTGGCGCCAGCGCAGCAACGCCTCGACGCCAATCACGCACCGGCGCTTCATGTCGATCTTGGGCTGATAGGCAAGCTCCAGTTCCCGGCGCTCGATAGCCAGGCGCAGGTCCTGGCCAAGCATCGCGCGTTCGGGATCGGCGGCCTTGTCGTCGGCCGAATAGATGACGATGTCCTCGCCGCCGCGCTTGGCGGCGCGCAGCGCGAACTCGGCGTTGCGCAGCAAGCCATCGGCGGAATCGCCGTGCGCAGGAAATAACGCGATGCCGGCCGAGGCGGAGAGGGAGATCTCGCGGCCGTCGGTGACGAAGGGCTCGTTCAAGCTTTGCAACAGGTGGCGCGCCGCCGCCAGGGCCTGAGCGCCGGCGGCGCCACGGCGCAGAACGACGGCGAATTCGTCGTTGCCGATGCGGGCCAGGAAGCAAGCGCCGCGCAAGCCGTGGGCCATGCGTTCGGCGGCCAGGCGCAACAGGCGGTCGCCGGCGCCGTGGCCCATGGTGCGGTTGAAATCGTGAAAGCCGTTGATGTCGAAGATCAACAGCGCGATCGCGCTGCGGCCCTGCCCCGCGTCGCCGATGGTGGCCGAGAGATGGGCAAAGAACTGTTCGCGATTGGGCAATCGGGTGACGCCGTCGAGCGCCGCCCTGGCGATGAAATTGCGTTCGGTGCGGGCAAGGCGCTCGGCGACGCGGTGCGCGCGCACGGCGTTGTACAGGCATCGCCAAAGCCGCTCGCCGGTGAGTTCGTGGCGGTCGATGCAGTCGGCGACGCCCGCTTCCATCAGCGCGCGGCCATTGGCGGCCGGGTCGCCGTCGGTGACGATGATGAGCGGCGTGTCGGCGCCCACGGCGTAGAGGCCGTCCATCAACGCCGTTCCGTCATCGATGCCGAGCCGCGCGTCGATCATGGCGCAATCGAAAGCGCGGCGGCCAAGCGCGTCGAAGGCGCGGGGCAGATCGTCCACGGCATGCAGATCGACGCCGATGCCGGTGGCCGCGAGCGACGACAGGAGGATGTCGCGAGCCGGCCCAGGCGGGGCGGCGAGAAGGGCGCACAAGGGCTGGCGGAGAATACGCGGCTCCGTCTGCGGCGCTTCCATAAACGTCGCTGACATATCCGAACTTTCGCCTTGCCGCCGCCGCCAGCCAGGCCCTGGGGCCAAGCCGGGCCGAATGGCCCTAATGGCCGGAGTTTGACAAAGCGCGCTTAAGATTCTGTTAGTCCGCCGATCGACGGCGGGCAGCGGGGGTCGAGCGCGGCGGGTTCAGCCGCTCGACGTTTCCCCGCCAGCGGCTTTCCAGGCCAGGAGACCGCCGCGCAAGTGGGCGATGTCATCGTGGCCGGCGGAGCGCAGGCAGGCTCCGGCCTTGGCCGAGCGGCCGCCCGACAAGCAATGCAGCACGACGCGCCGCCCGCGGGCGAAAAAGCCGAAGGTGAGAGGATCGAGCCGCGAGAGCGGCAAATGCAACGCGCCGGGGATGCGCTCGTCGGCGAATTCTTCGTCCTCGCGGACATCGACGAGCATGACTTCGCCAGCGGCGCTCCAGGCCCGCAAATCCTCGGCGTCAACCTCCATGACCGAGGGTTCGGCGTTGCCGGCGGAAAGGGTTGCTACAGCGGACATGGTTCAATCCACAGCGAAATTGTTGACCGCGTGAATAATAGCCATCCCAGACGTTGATTGCAAGATTAAACAGCGTGAATTTGCATTAGGGCAATAATTAACTCATCGCATGTGTATAATATGGTCAGGCTGACCACGACGAAGCCTCGCGTCATGATCTCAAGATATTGAAGATATTGGAAAAATGTCTGTTCACCGGGACGAAATGGGTTTGTCGGCGAGCGCGAGCCAGCGGCCGTCCTGGCGCGGAGGATCCAGGCGGTCGTTCGTGCGCGCCATCGCCACCCACTCCGAGAAACCGGGTGGCGCCGCATAGGAGGAGCAGCGCCCAGGGCTTCGCGCGCCCGGCGACCACCAGCGCAGGGCGGTCCAGCATTCCTCGGCGGGGCGGGGCACAAAGCCCATGATTCGCATCCTGGCGGCGCGGGCGGGGCCGCCGGCGGATGCACGTTTCCGCGTCGCGCCGCTTGCACGGCGGCGAACGCTCATGGAACGCGGTTAAGGGAGGCTTGCGGGGAGCGGTCAGTAGCTGCGCTTGCGGCGCAGAAAATCCTGGCGATCGCCCGACTTCACGGCCAGTTCCATCGCCCGGCCGTCGCGCATGATGTGCATGGGGATATCGCTGCCAGCCGCGCCGTGGCCCCAAATCCTGCGGTACATGTCGGCGATGGACGCGACATTGCGCCCGCCGATCGCCAGCACCATGTCGCCGGCGCGCAAGCCCCCGCGCTCGGCCGGGCTTTCGGGGGCGACGGCGGCGATGACCGGATGGCCGTGCAAGTCGCGCGACC
>CAZIVY010000282.1:0-2103 GCA_964542505.1 uncultured Rhodospirillaceae bacterium | reverse complement strand
TGGCTGGTGATGTCGAGGCCTTCCACCTCCTCCTCGTGGGTCACGCGCAAGCCCACCGTTGCGTCGACGATCTTGGCGATGATGAAGGTGAGCGCCACGGACCAGAGCGCGGTGGCGGCGACACCCAGAGCCTGCACGCTTACTTGCCCGCCGATGCCGACCCCTTCGGGTAGACCCATGCCGCCAAACGAGGCGGCGGCAAAGACCCCGGTCAGGAGCACGCCGATCGTGCCCCCGACGCCATGCACGGCCATGACGTCGAGGGAGTCGTCGATCTTGAACTTCTGCTTGATGATGGGCGTGGCGCGGTAGCAGACGATGCCGGCGAGGACGCCAAAGAGCAGCGCCGCCCCCGGCCCGACAAAACCCGAGGCCGGGGTGATGGTCGCCAGGCCGGCCACGGCGCCGGTGGTAATTCCGATCAGGCTCGGCTTGCCGTGCTTGAGCCACTCGGTCGCCATCCAGGTCAACGCCCCGGCCGCCGCCGAGATGTGGGTGACGGTCATGGCCATGCCGGCGCTGCCATTGGCGGCCAGCGCGCTGCCGGCGTTGAAGCCGTACCAGCCGACCCACAACATGCCGGCGCCCATCATGGTCATGCCGGGGCTGTGGGGGGCGATCACTTCATTCGGGAAGCCGCGCCGCCGGCCCAGTTGGATGGCAAGGACGATGGCGGAGGCGCCGGCCGTCAGATGGACCACCAGCCCGCCGGCGAAATCCATCACCCCCAGTTTGGCCAGCCAGCCGCCGCCCCACACCCAATGCGCCACCGGCACGTAAACCAGCAGCAGCCAGAGCGCGCTGAACAGGAACATGCCGGCAAAGCGCAGGCGCTCGGGGTAGGCGCCGACGATCAACGCCGGGGTGATGATGGCGAAGGTCATCTGGAACATGAAGAAGACCGTCTCCGGGATGTCGCCCTGGAGGGTGTCCGCCGCGACGCCGGCGAGAAACGCCTTGCCGAGACCGCCAATCGCCGCGTTCATCGCGCCCCCGTCGCCGAAGGCGAGCGAGTAGCCGAGAACGAACCACAACACCGACGCCAGGCAGGCGATGACGAAGCAGTGCATGAGCACCGACAGCAGGTTCTTCGCCCGCACCAGGCCGCCATAGAACATGGCCAGCCCGGGCAAGGTCATGAACAGCACCAGGGCGGTCGCGGTAAGCAGCCACGCCGTGTTGGCGGCGTTGAGGGTTGGCGCCTCGGCCGCGGCCGCCGGGAACGCCGAAAGCACCGCCGCCGCCGCCGCGCCAATCCAACGCTTGGTCATGATTTCCCCCTCATTCGCCCCGTGCCCGCGCCAAGAGCCGCTACCCAGCGGCGCGGCGGATATTTGCCCGAAACCGGGGCCGGCACAAGCGCCGCTAGGCGGGAATCCGGCGGGGCATGAGCGCCCAGTAGTCGAAGTCCAGCACCACATTGGGCGGATAGGTTCCGGCGGCGTCGGGGCCGGGAAATTCGCCGCAGGTCTGGTTTTTCACCGCCAGCGTGCGCAGGCGCAGCGCGCCTGCGTCATTGCGCCCCGGCAACGGCGCCTTCTCCAGCACTTCCGACCAGGCGTAAATGGTGTCGCCGGCATAAGTCGGGTTGGCGTTGCGGCTGCGGTTGAGGGCGGCGATCAGGCAGGCATTGCCCAGGCCGTTGAAGCTCAGCGCCCGGGCAACCGACATCACGTGGCCGCCATAGACCAGGCGCCGGCGCGTGCCTTCGCGCGCCGCGGCGTGCTGATTGAAATGGATGCGGGCGGCGTTCTGATAGAGCCGCGCCGCCATTTGGTGCTCGGCTTCCTCGATGGTGGCGCCATCCATGTGATCGATGCGCTCGCCCACGGCATAATCGTCCCAGAAATGGGGCGAGCCGGCATCCGCCACGTCGTAGCGGCGAAAGTCCAGCCCGGCGGGAACGGAAAGCGACCCCGGCTCCATCCGCGGCGCGAATCCGGGCACCACGGCCGGCGGCGACGGCGCCGCCATGTCGCGCTTGCGCACCATCACCCAGCGGGCGAATTCCAGCACCGGCTCGCCGGCGCCATCGCGCCCCATGGTGCGCACATAGACGATGCCGGACTTGCGGCTGGAGTTTTCCTTCAAGCCGATGACGGT
>CAZIVY010000281.1:0-6519 GCA_964542505.1 uncultured Rhodospirillaceae bacterium | reverse complement strand
GACCCACAGCACGGACTCGACGAACAGTCGATTGTCGGCTGCTGTCGCGCCAGGATCGCTCGCCTTCCCAGGAACCAGATTTTCAATCCGCGACCATCGTGCATCGCTCAAATACAATCGAAACAAGGCTCCCTCCCACATCAGAGGAATCCTTGAATCACAAATCGAGCCCAGGGGGAATCCCCTGAATGTCAACACGGCCTAGAACGAGCCAGCATGATCTTTATGAGCAGCGTAAGATTAGGATAGGGGGTCTTGGCGACGCCGCTTTTCTCATTCTTATCCACCTGATCCGCATTCGCGAGGGTGACAGCGGAAACCATGCCTTGGCAAACTCAGCAAGGCGCAAAACAGCACACGATTTTAGGGGGGTTACCATGCGACATCTAATGGGCATTACTCTTGCATTTTCTACTAAGCACCATCGGAATCGCCTCTGCAAACGGACCGGTCAGCGGACCAGGCAAAGTCACGGTCGGAACTGACGCCTCGACTTGGACTTCAAGCACTCTTCCGAGTCCCGGGATCTTCCCCATCGGGGGTGCCGGCCAAGTGAACGGCGAATTCACGATCGCTGAGCGCACAGGCATCCAGATCGGACTTCGCGCTCAAGAGCGTTTCGCGGGACCGCTGGACGCCATTCCGAACAAGAACGGTAAGGTCGGGATTTACGAAGCGGAGGTTGGTTTCAGTACGACTACGAGAGCGAAATGGAACTACGACTGGCACGTCGACCTGCGTGGAGCACATGGTGTGGCCGCAGGTACGACTCTTGCGGACTACGAACTGACGCTGGAGACAGACATCGCGACTTTATTGTTCGGTTTATCGGTTCCGATCGACCTCACATTCGGTGGCTTTATCCCGGGTGACACGGTACTTTACCAGATGTCCCAGAACCCAGACTTCGGTAACACCGAGTTCGACTCCAACGTCACGGGCACCTACCACTTTCGACTGGTGCTGACCCCGAAAACCTTCAACGGTCCACCGCTCGGGGTGGCAATCCAGGTGGACGTCAACTAACCTCAATAACTTATACCGATTCTCGTTGACGATCACTCGTGCTATTGGTCATGGCTGGGCTTGTCCCGGCCATCTACGTCTTTGAACTTGTTCGGATTTTAAGACGTGGATGCCCGCGACAAGCGCGGGCATGACGGGTAGGGAGCAGTGGGACTTGGTATCATACCAAGTCCCCATAAGGGGGACGCACGAGGGGGATTCTTGAATCGGCGATAATCTGAAACATGGAGAACAGGTGGAGGATTGCCATGGCGGCTCCGGTCCCTCTACGACAAGATTTCGATGCATTGGAGTTGCGGTCGTTGGCGCGCAGGACGCGAATGGAGAATTCAAGGATCAGACTTCCGCCTGCTTCTCCCAGCCGCTGTCGCCCTGGCGCCAGTAACTCAGCGCGTGCCCGGCGCCCTTGACGCGCTTCCAACGCTCGCGCGCCGCCTCGACCGCGGCGGGATCGTTGCCGTCAAAAAGGTCGCACACCCGCTCGAAGGTCCCCGGCGACGGCGATTGTTCCGCCCCGTCCACCTGGAACAGCACCTTCGCGCCATTGGGATTTTCAGCGCTATCGGTCAGCCACACCGGCTGGTCGGCGGCGAAGCCGTCGGCCTTCGAGCCGTGGGGCAGGAAGCTGTCGCGCCGCCACGTCCACAAATGCGCGTTCAGCGCCTCGACGCGCTCCGCCGAGCCGGCGACCACCACCGCCCGCCAGCCGCGCTGCAAGGTCTTTTCCAGCAGGTCGGGAAGCACGTCTTCCAGACGGTGGCGCTGCAAGCGATAGAACCAGACTTCCGTCATTTACCCTTCGGCGATGGGGCGGCGGCGGATTCATAGTGGTCGCGCAGCAGGCGATCGAGAAGGCGGACGCCAAAGGCGCTGGCGCCCTTGGGCGCGGTCGGCCGGTCCTTCTTGTTCCACGCCATGCCGGCAATATCGAGATGCGCCCACGGCACCTTGTTGACGAAGCGCTGGAGAAACTGCGCCGCCGTGATCGACCCGCCGCCGGCATTGGGCCCGGCGATGTTCTTGACGTCGGCGATATCGGAGTTGATGGCTTTGTCGTAGGTCTCGGAGAGCGGCAAGCGCCAGAGAGGTTCGCCTTCGGCCTTGGCGGCGGCAAACAAGCGATCGGCGAGCTTGTCGTCGTTGGAGAACAGGCCCGCGTTCTCGTGCCCGAGAGCGACGATGATGGCCCCGGTCAAGGTTGCCAGATCGATCATGAAGAGCGGATGGAAGCGGTCCTGGCAGTACCAGAGCGCGTCGGCCAGCACGAGCCGGCCTTCGGCGTCGGTGTTGAGGATCTCGACCGTCTGACCCGACATGGAGGTGACCACGTCGCCCGGCCGCTGGGCGGCGCCGGAGGGCATGTTCTCGACCAGCCCGACGACGCCCACCGCGTTGACCCGGGCCTTGCGCCCGGCCAGAGCCCGCATCAGGCCGATGACGGCAGCGGCGCCGCCCATGTCCCACTTCATTTCCTCCATGCCGCCCGCCGACTTGAGCGACAGGCCGCCGCTGTCGAAACAAACGCCCTTGCCGACGAAGGCGCAGGGGGCCGACTTGCCGCCGGCGCCGCTCCATTGCATGACCACGAGCTGGGATTCGCGGTCGGAGCCCTGGCCGACACCGAGCAAGGTGTTCATGCCGAGCTTTTTCATCGCCTCCTCGCCCAGGACCTCGACCTTGACCCCGAGTTTGACCAGCTTGCGGCATTCGGCGGCCAGGCTCTCGGGATAGATCACATTGGCCGGTTCGGTCACCAGGTCGCGGGCGAATTCGATGCCCTCGGCCACCGCCTCCAGGCCGGCGAACGCTTTCTTCGCCGCGGCCGCGTCCTGCACCAGGACGGACACCGACTTCAACCCCGGCTTCTCGTCGTCCTTGAGCGTGGTGCGGTACTTGTCGAAACGGTAGCCGCCGAGACGCGCGCCATAGGCGACATGCGCGGCGGCTTCCGCCGCCGCCATGCCGGACCCCTTGACCGCGTCGATGGCGACCCCCAAGTCGCTTTCGCCGGACAGCGCCAAGCGGCGGACGATTTCGCCGCCCACGGCCTCATAGCCCAGGCGGTCCAGGTCGCGCGGCGCGCCGAGCCCGTAGAGGACGAGGCGGCTGACGGCGACGCCGTGGGGCGCCAGCAATTCAAGGTATTGGCCGCGTTTGCCGGCAAAGCGGCTGGCTTCCAGGGCGCGCTTCACGCCGCCGCCGGTGGCGCGGTCAAGCTCCGCCGCCGTGGGCGTCAAGGTGTTGCCGGCGAGCACGCCGGCGGCCAACGCCCCGCTTTGGGGCAGGGTCAGATCGCGAAGGGATATCTTCATTTTGCCTATTGCCGGTTGATGGTCGGGGCCGCCGGCGCCATTACCGGGGCAAGGGCGGCCATATTAACTAGCGGCCAGCCAAAGAAAAGGGGTTCCCAACCGGCGGCTGGCGCCTGCGGAACATCTGGCTATACTCGCCCCCCATGCGCTCCTTGACCCGCTATTTGTTGCGGCAAGTGCTGGGCCCGCTGGCCTTCGTCACTCTGACCTTGACCGGCGTCATCTGGCTTACCCAGTCGCTCCGCCATGTCGAGCGCATGATTACCCAGGGCTGGCCGGTCGACTTGTTTCTCTACGTGACCATGCTGCTGATGCCCAGCCTGCTGGCGGTGGTGCTGCCGGTGGCGCTTTTCTGCGCCACGCTATGGGCCTACCAGCGCCTGACCACCGATTCGGAACTGGTGGTGTTCTCCGCCGTCGGTTTCAGCCGCGCCGCCCTGGTTGGGCCGGCCATGGCGGTGGCGGTGGCGGTGACCCTGGTGCTTTACGGCCTGACGCTCTACCTGATGCCCCTAGGCGCCCGCACGCTCCGCGCCACCCAGGCCGAGTTCAGCTCGCACTTCGCCAGTTTTCTCATTCGCGAAGGGGTATTCAACACGCCGCTGCCGGGGATTACCGTCTATGTGCGCGAGCGGGCGCCGAATGGCGAGCTTCTTGGCATTCTGGTCCACGACAACCGCAACAGCGCCCGTCCGATCACCATGATGGCCGAGCGCGGCGCCCTGATCCGCGGCGCGGATACGCCGCGCTTCACCATGGTGAACGGCAACCGCCAGCAGGTCGACGCCGACCGCGGTTCGCTCAGCCTGCTTTATTTCGACAGCTATACGCTCGAGCCGAGCCAAAACGCCGCCGATGGCGCCGCCACGTGGCGGGAACCCCACGAACGGTATCTCAGCGAACTCCTGTCGCCCGACATGACCTCGGTCGACGACCGCAACAACCGCAACCAACTGGTGGCCGAAGGCCACCGCCGCTTGTCGACGCCGCTCATGGCGCCGGCGCTGACGCTGATGGCGCTCGCGGTAGTGCTCGCCGGACCTTTCAACCGCCGGGGGACGAACCGGCGCCTGATGGCCGGCGCCGGCATCGCCGTCGCCATGCAGATAGCGGCGTTCGCCGCCGCCCATGGCGCATCCAAGACCCCCGCCTTGATCGCGCTGTTTTATCTCAATCCGCTGATATTCGCCGCCGGTTCCATCGCCGTCCTGGCGCGCGGCCAGCGGCCGACGCCTATCGCGGCCGCGGCCGGGACCGCCTGATGCGAATCTCGCTCACGCTTTCGCGCTATTTCGCCCGCCACTACCTGGTGGCGTTCGCCACCATCTTTTTCGTCCTGGTGACATTGGCTTTCGCCTTCGACACCGTCGAGTTGTTGCGGCGCGCCGCCGGCCGGCGCGAGGCCACCTTCCCCATCGTGCTGGAAATGGCGGTCATGAAACTGCCGTCGCTGTCGCAAAAGCTGCTGCCCTTCGCCGCCTTGTTCGGAGGCATGCTGGCGCTGACCCGGCTGACGCGTTCGAACGAGCTCACGGTGACACGAGCCGCCGGCGTGTCGGTATGGCAGTTTCTCGCTCCGGCATTGGCGATCACGGTCCTCGTCGGCACGGTGGCGGTGACGGTTTACAACCCCGTGGCGTCGGCCATGCTGGCGCGCTACGCCGAGTTGGAGGGGAAGCTGCTGCGCGGCCGAACCAGCCTGCTCGCCCTCTCAAGCAGCGGTCTATGGTTGCGCGACGCCGACGCCGAGGGGCAGGTGGTCATTCACGCCCTCCGCGTGGCCGGCGACGGCGTCGAACTGCATGACGCCATTTTCCTGTTTTACGAGGGAAACGATCGCTTCATCCGGCGGCTGGACGCGACGACGGCGCGCCTCGGCAATGGCCGCTGGTATCTGGAAAACGTCCTCATCACCGGTCCCGACCGCCCCGCCGAAAAACGCGAACGCTACGAACTGGCCACCGAGTTGACCCTGAACCGAATCCGCGACAGTTTCGCGCCGCCGGAGACGCTTTCGTTCTGGGCCCTGCCCGGCTTTATCTCCACCCTCGAGAATTCCGGGTTCTCGGCGTTGCGCCATCGTCTGCACTTCTATTCCACGCTGGCGACGCCTTTCCTGCTCTGCGCCATGGTGTTGGTCGGGGCGCCGTTTTCGCTGCGCCTGACGCGCCGGGGCGGCACGGCGTTGATGATGGCCGGCGGGGTCGGCGCCGGGTTCATCCTCTTTTTCGTCTCCGACCTGGTGCTGGCGCTCGGCTTCGCCGGCACGCTGCCGCCGATCATGGCCGCCTGGACGCCCACCGGCGTCAGCACGCTGATCGGCACCGCCATGCTTTTCTATCTTGAAGACGGATAGAGGCGCATGGCTGGGGGTAAGGCGAACAAGGCAAGACGGGGCGGCTGGGCGGCGGCGCTGGCGGTAGCGCTGAGCTTCCATGCCGCGGCGGCCATGGCCCAGTCTCCGGCGCCGCCGGGGCCGCCGACATTGTTGAGCGCCGACCAGGTGCAGTACGACCGCGATCTCGGCATCGTTCGCGCCAGCGGGCACGTGGAATTGACACGCGAGGGCCGCATCCTGCTCGCGGATACGGTCACCTACAACGAGCGCGCCGACGTGGTCGTCGCCAGCGGCAATGTCAGCCTGACCGAGATCAGCGGCGACGTGCTGTTCGCCGACTACATGGAGCTTCGCGACGGCATGCGAAACGGCTTTATCCGTTCCATACGGGTGCTGCTGGCCGACAATTCCCGTTTCGCCGCCGACCAGGGGGAGCGCCAGGACGGCAACAAGACGGTGTTGGAACGGGCGGTGTATTCACCGTGCAATCTGTGCCCGACCGACCCCACGCGCGCGCCCTTGTGGCAGGTCAAGGCGGTGCGCGTGATCCATAACCAGGAAGCCCAGCGGATCGAATACAAGGACGCGGTGTTCGAGGTGATGGGCATCCCAGCGGCCTACACCCCCTATTTCAGCCACCCCGACCCCACCGTCAAACGGCAAAGCGGGTTGCTTCCGCCGTCGATCATCACCAACGATTTTTTCGGCGTGCGCGTGCAGCAGCCCTATTTTTGGGCGATAGGTCCCGACCGCGACGCGACCATCACCCCGCAATTGAGCAGCAGCCAAGGGTGGCAAGTCGCGGCCGAGTACCGCCAGCGGATGCAAAAGGGCGACTTTCAC
>CAZIVY010000280.1:0-8833 GCA_964542505.1 uncultured Rhodospirillaceae bacterium | reverse complement strand
TCCAGCAGCAGCACGTGCGGGACGCGCCCGTCCAGGATGTGCGCCGCCTGCACGCCGCCGCGCACCGCCTCGAGGCAGGTTTCGAGCTTCGGGATCATGCCGCCCGTAATGGAGCCGTCGCCGAACAGCATCAGCACCTGTTTCGGGGTCAGCGTCGGGACCAGCGCCCCGGACTTGTCCAGCACCCCCGGCACGTCGGTGAGCATGATGAGCTTCGAGGCGTTGAGCGCCACGGCGATGGCGCCGGCGGCGGTGTCGGCGTTGATGTTGTAGGTCTCGCCGCCCTCGCCGACGCCGATGGGGGCGATCACCGGAATGGCGCGCGAGGCGTCGAGCGCCCGCAGCACTTCCGGGTTGATGCGCGTCGGCTCGCCGACGAAGCCGAGGTCCATGATCTTCTCGATGTTGGAATCGGGGTCGCGCGTCGTGCGCCTGAGCTTTCGCGCCTGGATCAGGCGCCCGTCCTTGCCCGAAAGGCCGACGGCGAGGCCCCCGGCGCCGTTGATGGCGGTGACGATCTGCTTGTTGATCGACCCGGAGAGCACCATTTCCACCACCTCGACCGTCGCTTGGTCGGTGATGCGCAGGCCCTCGGCGAAGGCGCTGGAGATATTCAGCCGTTGCAGCATGGCGCCGATTTGCGGCCCGCCGCCATGCACCACCACCGGGTTGATGCCCACCTGCTTGATCAGCACCACGTCGCGGGCGAAGCGTTCGGCCAGTTCGGATTCGCCCATGGCGTGCCCGCCATATTTGATCACGAAAGTTTGCCCGGCGAAGCGGCGCATATAGGGCAACGCTTCCGACAGCGTGCGCGCGGTCGCCAGCAACTGGTCGGCCGGCATGCGCGCGGCCGTCGATGATTGGTTCGCCATCGTCGGCGTTATAGTCGAAAGCTCATTTGCGCGCCAATGGCGGAAGCGCGAGCAACGCGATCTCCGCCCGCAGTTCCGCCAGCCCGTCCCCGCTCCGCGATGACGTGGCGTGAACCCGCGGATGCGCCGCGACATGGAGCGCCACGGCCCGGCCGGCGTCCGCCCGCGCCGGCGCGATTTCGTCCGCCGTCAGCGTGTCGGTCTTGGTCAGCACCGCCTGGAAACCGACGGCGGCGCGGTCGAGCTGGGCCATCATCGCCTCGTCGGCCGGCCCCGGCCCGCGCCTCGCATCCATCAGCAGGCAGACGCGGCGCAATCCCGGCCGCCCGGCCAGATAGTCGGCGATCAGGTCTTCCCAGCCTTGCCGGTCGGCGCGCGACGCCTGGGCGAAGCCATAGCCCGGCAAGTCGGCGAGGATGAGCCGCCCGCCCAGATCGAACAGGTTCACCTGCCGCGTGCGCCCCGGACTGTTGGAAACGCGCGCCAGGCTTTTCCGGCCCGCCAGCGCGTTGATCAGGCTCGATTTGCCGGCGTTGGAGCGCCCGATAAAGGCGACCTCCGGGGTCGCGCTCGGCGGCAGTTGCGGGAAGGCGGCGCCGGCGGCGACGAAACGGCATTCCTGGGTGAAAAGCCGCCGGCCGTCATCCAGCGCGCCGGCGTCCAGCGCCGCCGCTTCCGGCGTCAAGTTTTCGCCGATTTCGCGTTCGTCCGCCGCATGATGAACCACTGCTGGGCCATCGAGAGCACGTTGTTCCACGACCAATAGATCACCAGGCCAGCGGGAAAGCTGGCGAGAAGAAAGGTGAAGAAGATCGGCATCAGGTTGAAGAGCTTGGCCTGGATGGGGTCCGGCGGCTGCGGGTTGAGGCGCATTTGCAGCCACATGGTGACCCCCATGACCAGCGGCCAGACGCCGAGGTTGGCCCATTCGAAGGCGCCGAGATCCGGGCGCCCCCAGGGCAGCAGGCCGAACAAATTGAGCCAGGTGGTCGGATCCAGGTCCGACAGGTCCTTGATCCAGCCGTAGAACGGCGCGTGGCGCATTTCGATGGTGACGAACAGCACCTTGTAGAGCGCGAAGAAGACCGGGATCTGCAGCAGGATCGGCACGCAGCCGGCGGCGGGGTTGATCTTTTCCCGCTTGTAAAGGGTCATCATCTCCTGGCTCAGGCGCTCGCGGTCCTGGGCGTAACGCTCGCGCAGTTCCAGCATCTGCGGCTGGATGCGCTTCATGCCGCTCATCGACACATAGGACTTGTAGGCCAGCGGCAGGAACAGCGTCTTGATGATGATCGTGAGCAGCAGGATGGCGAGGCCGAAATTGCCCAACAGGTGGTTGAAATAGTCGATGGCGGTGAAGATTGGCCGGGTGAGGAAATAGAACCAGCCCCAATCGATGGCGAGATCGAAGCGCAGCACCTTCTCGCCCGCCTCGTAGCGGTCGAGCAGCCGCACTTCCTTGGCGCCGGCGAACAGGCGCACGGCGAAGCTTGTCGTGCCCCGCGCCGGGACCGCGCCGGCGCTGCCCAGCACGTCCACTTGGTAGCGGTCGACCGCACCCGCCCCGTGGCGGAAGGCGGCCGTCACCGCCGCGTCGTCGGGCGGGATAAGGGCGGTCAGCCAGTATTTGTCGGTGATGCCGACCCAGCCGCCCACCGATTTTTGTTCGATGGTTCCGGCCTTGGACAGGTCGTCGTATTTGAATTCCTTCAGCGTGCCATTGTCCTCGCGCTTTTCGCGCAAGACGCCCAGCGGGCCTTCGTGAAGGATGAAAAATCCCAGCGTCGCCGGCTTGCCGTGCCGCGACACCAGCGCATAGGGGTGCAGCGTCACCGGCTGCTCGCCGCGATTTTCCACTGTCTGGGTGACGGTGAACAGGAACTGGTCGTCCACCGCGAAAACACGCCGGAAGCGCAATCCCTCGCCATTGTCCCAGGAGAGCGTCAGCGGCCGGCCGGGGCGCAATTCGGCGCCTTCCGCCTGCCAGAGCGTATCGCCGCCGGGCAGCTTGACCGCGTCGCCGGCGGCGGAGACCCAGCCGAATTCGGCGTAATAGGGCTCCGGCGCGCCGGCCGGCGACAACAGCACGATGTTCGGGCTGCCCGCCTTCACCGCCGTCCGGTACTGAGCCAGGTGCAGATCGTCGAGCCGGCCGCCCACCAGGCTGATCGAACCGGTGAGCTGCGGCGTCACCACCGGCACGCGCCGGGCGAGCGCCAGGATTTGATCGCGCCCCAGCGCTTTGGTCGCCGGCGCCGGCGCGACCGGCGCGCTGGGCGCCACCCCCACGGCGCCATTGGCGGGAGCGGGAGACGGCACGCCGGCTGGCGCCGGGGCTGTCGGGACAGGGGCGGCCGGCGCGCTGATTTGCGCCTGCTGGCGGGCGAGCGCGTCGGCCCGCGTCTTTTCGCGTTGCGGGCCGCCGATCCAGAAATCGAATGCCAGCAGGATGGCGAGCGACAGCGCGATCGCGACTACCAGGTTGCGTTGGTCGGGGGCCACGGCGGTCGAATGCCTCTAGGGCCCGCGCCGCGGAGCGGGAACAGGGTCGTAGCCGTCGCCGCCCCAAGGGTGGCAACGCGCCATGCGGCGAACACCAAGCCAGAAACCCCGCGCCGCGCCGTGGGTTTCAAGCGCCTTCGCCGTGTATTCGGAACAGCTCGGGTGGAACCGGCAATTGACCCCCAGCAACGGCGATACCGCCGCGCGGTAGACGTGGACGGGGAGCGCCATCAACTTTCCAATCACCGTCATCCGCCAGGCCGTTCCGCTGTCACGCCAATCTCCTCGCGCCCATTCTCCTCGCGCCATGCGCCCAGCCGGCGCAGCGCCTTTTCCAGGTCCCGCCGCAAGTCGGCGAACGGCCGGCGCACGGTTTCGGCGCGGCCAATGAGAACATAGTCGCGCGCCCCCGCCGCATGCCGGTCCAGAACCTCGATCGCCAGCGCCCTGAGCCGCCGGCGCGCCCGGTTGCGGCTGACGGCGCCGCCCACCTTGCGGCTGAGCGTGAGGCCGAAGCGCAATTCCGTCTCCGTGCGGCTTTCCGGTGGTTGGGGCGCGCACTGCACGACCACGCCGGGCGTGGCGCAGCTTTGCCGCCGGCCGGCGACCCGCAGAAAATCTTCGCGCTGGAGCAGTCGACCCACGCGTGCCGGCACTTCGGCCTCAGGCCGACAGCCGCTTGCGCCCTCTTGCCCGCCGGCGGGCCAGGACCAGGCGGCCACCCTTGGTCGCCATGCGCGCGCGGAACCCGTGCCGGCGCTTACGCACCAGTTTGCTTGGCTGGTATGTTCGTTTCACGTTGGCAACTCCAGGCCGCGGCGGTCGGCGGACCCAAAAAACAAGCCACGCTGTATACTTTTTCGGTTCGCCGAAGTCAATCAAGCGCTTGCCTGTGCGGTGTGCATCGACCGCGCCAGCCGGCCCGATTATGATGCGGCCAAATTCGAGAGGACGCATGACCGACTTGAGCGCGCCGGCGCCAAGAAAACCAAAGCGGCTTCAACGCCTGCTGCCGCTGGTGCTGCTGGCGGCGGGCTTGGCGGCTTTTTTTGCGTTTGATTTCGACCGCTTCGTCACTTTCGAGGCGTTGCGCGCCAATCGCGGCCGCCTGCTGACCTGGGTGGAAGCCTACCCCCTGCTGGCGCCGTTGGCCTTCGGGCTTCTATATGTGGCGACGGTAGCGTTTTCGCTGCCCATTGCCGCGTTTCTCAGCCTGGCGGCGGGTTTCCTCTTCGGGCTGCCGGTGGGGATGCTGGTGGTGGTCGCGGGCGCCAGCCTGGGCGCGACGCTGGTGTTTCTCGCCGCCCGCACCGCCTTCGGCGAAGGCCTGCTAGCGCGTGCCGGGCCGGCGCTGCTGCGCATGGAACGGGGCTTCCGCGCCAATGCCGTCAGCTACATGCTGTTCCTGCGTATCGTTCCCGTGTTCCCCTTCTGGATGGTCAATCTGGCGGCGGCCTTGTTCGGCGCGCCCTTGCGGGTCTTCATGCTCACCACCTTTCTCGGCATCATGCCGGCGACTTTCGTCTTCGTGAACGTGGGGCGCGGTCTTGGCGCCGTGCTCGATGCCGGGGCGACGCCGGAAATCGGCGGCGTACTCACCCCCGACGTCCTGGTGGCGCTGACGCTGTTCGGCTTGCTGGCGCTGGCGCCGGCGATCTACCGCAAGGTCAAGGCGCGGCGCGCGGCTCCAGGCGCCGCGCCATGAGCGACGCCGTCACCTGCGATATCTGCGTTATCGGCGCCGGCTCCGGCGGCCTCAGCGTCGCCGCCGGCGCCAGTTTGATGGGCGCGCGCACGGTGCTGATCGAGCGCGCCCATATGGGCGGCGACTGCCTGAACTTCGGTTGCGTGCCCTCGAAGGCCCTGCTGGCGGCCGCCAAGGCGGCGGCGTCGCCGCGACGGGCGCGGGCCATGGGCGTCACATTGGGCGAAGCGGGCGTCGATTTCGCCCGCGTCAACGATCACGTCAAGGCGGTGATCGCCGCCATCGCGCCCCACGATTCAGTCGAGCGCTTCGAGGGCCTGGGCGTCACCGTGATCCTGGGCGACGCCCGCTTCACCGGACCAGCCGAGGTGGCGGTGGGCGAGCGCCGGGTGCGGGCCCGCCGGTTCGTCGTCGCCACCGGCTCCGCGCCGGCGGCGCCGCCGGTGCCCGGCCTGGCGCGGACTCCCCATTTCACCAACGAGACCCTGTTCGACATCCGCGTGCTGCCGGCGCATCTGCTGATCCTCGGCGGCGGGCCCATCGGCCTCGAAATGGCGCAGGCCCATCGCCGTCTCGGGGCCAAGGTGACGGTGATCGAGATGCTGCGGGCGCTGGCGCGCGAGGACGCCGAGCTCGCCGCCGTCGTCACCCATCGCCTGCGGGCGGAAGGGGTCGAAATTCTGGAAGGGACGCGGGTCGAAATGGCCACAACGGGCCCCCAAGGCGTCGCTCTCACGCTCGCCGACAGCCAGGGCCAGCGCAGCATCGAGGGCTCGCACCTTCTCGTTGCCGCCGGGCGCAATGCGAACGTGGCGGATCTGGGGCTGGAAGCGGCTGGCGTCGCCTATACGCCCAAGGGCGTGACGGTGGACGCGGGGCTGCGCAGCACCAACAAGCGCGTCTACGCCGTGGGCGACGCCGCCGGCGGCGCGCAATTCACCCATCTTGCCGCCTACCACGCCGGCATCGTCTTGCGCCGCGCCTTGTTCCGCCTGCCGGCCAAGGCCGATCCCGGCATCGTGCCCTGGGCGACCTATACCGACCCTGAACTGGCCTATGTAGGCCTGGACGAGGCTCGCGCCCGCGAGCAGTTCGCCCCCATCACCATCCTGCGCTGGCCGTTCGCCGACAACGACCGCGCCCAGGCGGAGCGCGAAACCGATGGCCTGGTCAAGGTGCTGACCACGAAGTCGGGACGCATCCTCGGCGCCGGCATTGTCGGCGCCCATGCGGGCGAACTGATCCAGCCCTGGGTGCTGGCGGTGGCGCGCAAGATGAAAATCGGCGCCATCGCCGGGATGATCGCGCCCTACCCGACCTTCGGCGAAGTGAACAAGCGCGTCGCCGGCAGCTTCTTTACCCCCAAGCTGTTCAGCCCCCGTACCCGGCGCATCGTGCGGTTCCTCGCCCGCTTCGGCTGAGGTCGAGGCCATGGAATCCTTGCCGCCGGAAATGCCGAAACCGGGACAGAGCCTCTCGGCGCGGCTCTTGGTGCTGACCACCGCCTTCGTCATGCTCGCCGAAGTGCTGATCTACGTGCCGTCGGCGGCGCGTTTTCGCCTGGATTGGCTGCAAGCGCGGCTGGCGGCGGCGGAAATCGCGGTGCAGGCCCTGTTGGCGGCGCCCGACAACATGGTCAGCCCCGAGCTTGAGATGCGGCTCCTTCGCCAGGCCGGCGCGCGCACCATCGTGATGAAAAGCCCCGAACGCCGCGCCTTGATTCTCGGCATGGATCCGCCCGGCGCGATCGACGCGGTCTATGACCTGCGCCACGATTCGGCCGCCATGCTCATCGGTCCGGCGCTGACCGCCCTGGTGCGCACCGAACCGCGCCTGCTGCGCGTCATCGGCGACGCGCGCGGCGACCCGAAGGCGCAGATGGACGTGCTGCTGGACGAGGCGCCGCTGGCCATGGCGCTGCGCGATTTTTCCTGGCGCATCCTCTCGCTCTCGGTGGTGATTTCGCTGTTCACCGCCGGGCTGGTTTTCTTCAGCCTGCACCGGCTCATGGTGCGCCCCATGCGCCGGTTGACGCTCAACATGGTCGCCTTCCGCGCCGACCCCGAAGACGCCTCGCGCACCTTTGGCGCCTCGAATCGCCGAGACGAAATCGGCATCGCCGAAGCCGAGCTGGCGCGCATGCAGCAGGAATTGCGCGCCGCGCTGACGCAAAAAACCCGGCTGGCGGCGTTGGGGGTGGCGGTAAGCAAGATCAGCCACGACTTGCGCAACATCCTGGCCACCGCGCAACTGGTTTCCGATCGCCTGGCGGGGTCGAGCGATCCGCGCGTGCGCCAGACCCTGCCCCGCCTCGTCGCCAGCATCGACCGCGCCATCGCGCTCTGCACCCAATCGCTCAAATTCGGCCGCGCCGAGGAACCGCCGCCACGGCGCTCCGTCGTCCCCCTGGCGCCGTTGGTGGACGAGGTGGGCGAATCCCTCGCGCTCCGCGCCGACGGGCCGGTGCGCTGGCGCAACCGGGTGGCCGACGGGCTCAGCGTCGACGCCGACCGCGACCAGTTGTTCCGCGTGCTGGTCAACCTCGGCCGCAACGCCCAACAGGCGATAGAGGCGGACGGTGAAATCGGCGTCTCCGCCTGGCGCCAGGGCAACGAGACCCTTATCGACGTCGCCGACTCAGGGAGCGGCTTGAGCAACGCGGCGCGCGAGCACCTCTTCGAGCCCTTCCGCGGCGGCGCCCGCGCCGGCGGCATCGGGCTCGGCCTCGCTATCGCGCGCGACCTCGTGCGCGCCCACGGCGGCGACATCGAATTGGTGGAAACCGGCCCCAAGGGCACCCGGTTTCGCCTGCGCCTGCCCGCGCGGTAGTCGCCGCCCAGCATGGAAAACGGCGATTAACTCTCTCCCTTAAGGCGGATTTCACCCCGATCTGGTGCCATGGGGGACCGACCGTGGCGCACCTGTGCGCCGCCTGGCTGTCGAGGACTCCATGCCGCGTCTTGCCGCCGCCTTGATTCTGAGTTTAAGCGCCGGGGCGCTGGGCGGCTGCATCATGGTTCCCACCATCCTGGTCACCAGCGCCATCGAATTGGTGGACGAAACGGCGTCGCTCCGGCTCGACATGGACTGCGCCACGACCCACTTGCTCCTCGTCGAGCCCTATTGCCGCAGCCGCACCCTGCCCAACAACCAGCCGCCGGTCTATTGCTTCCGCACCTTGGGCGGGGTCGATTGCTACGCCGAGGACGATCCTTACGGCGTCGGCGAATCCTCGCGGGTAAAGCCCGGCCGGGCGCTGGCGGCGCCCCACCTGGTGCCCGTGGTTACCGAGACGGCGGCGCACCCCGCGCCCCATTTCCCGGCGAGAGACGGCAACTGATCCAATGTCCCTAACGGGTGCTGACAGGCCGCCTGCGAAAAGCTATTCTTTGCCCATGGCAAGGAAGTTTGTCATTTCCCTGGTCGTCCTCGCGATTGCCTTTCTGACCTATGCGCCGGCGGTCGGACCGTCCATGGCCATGGCGGCCGGCGGCAACGCCGCGATGGGCGATTGCCCGATGCCTGAAGGCGATTCCTACGGCGAAGGCAAGAACGGCGGCGGAAGAACGTGCGTCATCGACGGCCGTTGTTTGGTGACTTGCGCTTCCTCGGCGGGCTTTCCGAGCTTTCACCTCACGACGTCGGCGTTTCCTTTCGCGCCGCCCCCGGCGTCGTCAACGATCCGTCCCGATCGGGACGGATTGACCTCGGCCTTGGGCTTTCCCCCCTTCCGGCCTCCCCGCCACTCGTC
>CAZIVY010000279.1:0-1739 GCA_964542505.1 uncultured Rhodospirillaceae bacterium | reverse complement strand
TTGCCGCCGCGCCGGCGGGTCGGACATCCTGGCCGACGTCGCCCGCAACAGCACCCAGTTCGGCGGCTGGCTGCGGGGCTACCAGATCTCAAACTTCGCTTATCCCAATGGCCGCGCGTCGCTGGCCGCCCGGCGTGCGCTTGGCCGCCGCTTCGCCAGCTGCCGCGGCATGGAGCCGGGGATCAACGAGACGGAAATCGACCTCGGTTATCTGCGCGCCAACCGCATTGGCGGCCAGGAGGGAGGGGTCGACGCGATCAAGGCCCTGATCGCCCGCAACGCCGAAATTCGCGGCTGGCTGATCTTTTGCACCCGCGACGTGAGCGAAGCTCCATCCGATTTAGGTTGCACGCCCAAGGACTTCGAGGCGATTGTTAAAGCAGCAGCTAAGACGCGCAGCCGGGTCCTGCCCATGCGCAGCGCCATCGGCCTCGTCGCCGCCACGGCTTAACCTGATACCAAGATCGACTGTTCCCTACCCGTCATGCCCGCCCCCGGGCTCTTCGACCCGGGGGTGATCCGGGCATCCATGATTCGTGGATCGCCGGGTCAAGCCCGGCGATGACAAACGGACGGACTGGCTCAAAAAAATATTTGCTCGGCGGGGAGAATAATTTCGCCGCTGGGGTGTTGTTAAGGATAAGCCGGCTGTCCCCGCCAAACGTGCCCCCTGGCCGGGACCTGCGGGCCCATCGAGCGTCGCCCCGCCAGTTGCCTACGCATCTGGCGGGGCTTTTTTTATCGCTCGATAGGCCCCTCTCTGGTCGAAGTGGTTGCCGGCGGGTCCCCCGAACCTTGCGCCTCTTTGGCGCGGTTCCCCCTGGGTTAGTTTCGCCGGGCGCTAAGATTCTCCCAACCGGCAACCACCAGTAGCTAAGCAATGCATGTGCCATGACAAAACTTGTTCTTATTCAATAACTTAGACGAGCATCCTGAGTTGAATGTGTAAAATTTAGTTAATAGATGTAAACTTGGTTTGTGGGTTTGATCGATTGAACGAGTCAGGGTAAACGGCCAGTGGCCGGCGAACATTCGGTGTGTCTAATATTAAGAAACTAGCTGGGAGAGCGAGCGATGAAGATTGCCGAGATCCTGAAAGACAAGGGCGGGCGCGTGGTCACCGTGCGATCGAACGTTTCGCTGGCATCGGCGGCGCGGCGAATGATCGCGGAACGCATCGGCGCCGTCGTCGTCAGCGACGACGATGTCCACATGGTGGGCATCCTGTCGGAACGCGACGTGCTGCGCGCCACGGCCTTGCACGCCGGCGCCGCCGCCGACCTTCAGGTGGCGGACATGATGACGCGGGCGCTGATCGCGTGCGCCCCTGGGGACAGCGTAACCCAGGTCCTGGGCGTGATGACCGATCGGCGGGTTCGCCACGTGCCGGTGGTGGAGGACGGCCGCCTTGCCGGCATCGTGACCATCGGCGACCTGGTCAAGGCGCGGCTGGAGGAAGCGGCGCTGGAATCGCGCGTCATGCGCGACGTCAATATGGCGAACCGCTAGAAACTCACGCCGGCGCCTTGGCCAGCGCGGCCAGCAGCGCCTCGAACGGCAACAGGACGCAACGGTGGCGGCTCTTGTGGGGCCGCACGGGCGCGAACAGTTCAAGGCCCGGCCAGGACGCGGGCGGCAATGGAATTCCGGACTTGATGAATGCCTCGACCGCCAAAGCGGTAGCGGCGATCTCGGCCCGGGTTTTGCCCGGCGCCGAGGCACCAACCACCGACGCGGCG
>CAZIVY010000278.1:0-4407 GCA_964542505.1 uncultured Rhodospirillaceae bacterium | reverse complement strand
GTGCCGGTGAAAATCCCCATCCGCCCGGTGATGCGCAGGAATTCGATGAACACCTGCCCGATGATCGCCAGCGGGTTCATGCCGGACGCCCCCCGCCGGTGTAAACGCGGTGGAAACGGCGTCCGAGTCGGGTGAGGATTTCGTAGTCGATGGTGCCCGCCTGTCGCGAAAGTTCAGCCAAGGTCGCCCTGGGGCCGATCAGTTCCACCCATGCCCCAGGCTGGGCGCGCGTGTCCGAAACGGCCGATACGTCCAGTGTCACAAGATCCATCGATACCCGTCCGATCACCGGAACACGGACATCATCGACGAAGGCATAACCATGATTGGAAAGAGATCGAAGGAACCCGTCTGCATAGCCCAAGGCGATTGTCGCGACGCGCCCAGGGCCAGCGAAAAAGTGCGTGGCACCATATCCAACGCTCTCCCCCCTGTCAACGCGGCGCACCTGCAAGATGCGGGCGCGGAGCCCCACTACCGGCCTCACGCCGAGGGGCGCGCCGGGGTTCGGCTCGACGCCGTAAAGCGCGACGCCCGGGCGCGCCATGTCGCGATGATAATCGGCGCCGAGCGCGATGCCGGCCGAGTTGGCGAGGCTTCGCGGCGCCTTCGGCAAGCGCGCTTCGAGCGCGGCGAAGCGCTGGCGCTGGGTGGCGTTCAACGGGTGCTCGGATTCCTCGGCGCATGCCAGGTGGCTCATCACCAGGACGAGATCGATGCCGGCGAGCCGCGCTGGATTGTCGGCCAGGGCGCTCACATCGCCCGCGCTCAATCCGAGCCGGTTCATCCCGGTGTCGATATGAATCGCCGCCGGCAGGCGCCGCCCCTCGGCGCGCGCCAGGTCGGCCCAGGCGGCGATCTGGCCGGCGCTGGAAAGCACTGGCGTCAGGCGATGGCGCAGCAATTCCCTTTCGGCTCCCGCCGGCGGGCCGTGCAGCACGAAAATGCTGGCTGCCAACAGATTGGCGCGTAGCGCCACGGCTTCACCCGCATGGGCGACGAAGAATGTGTCGCATCCCGCCGCCGCCAGCGCGCCGCCGACTTCGGCCGCGCCCAGGCCGTAGCCGTCGGCCTTGACCACGGCGGCGCAGCGCGCCGGCGCTGCCCGCGCTTTAAGCGTGCGCCAGTTTCCCGCCAGCGCCGCCAGGTCGACTTCGAGGATCGTGTCGGCGAGCGCCGCGTCGATCACCGTTGTCCCGACGGAAAGCGTTCGGACTGAGCGTGATCGCTGAACTTGGTCAGGGGCCCGTTGAAGTGCAGCGTCACGTTGCCAATGGGTCCGTGGCGCTGCTTGCCGATGATGACGTCGGCGAGGTTATGGATCTGGTCCATTTTCTCCTGCCACTCGGCGTGCTGGGGCGTGTTCATCGCCGGTTCCTTGCGCCGCTCGTAATACTCCTCGCGGTAGATGAACATCACCACGTCGGCGTCCTGCTCGATGGCGCCCGATTCGCGCAAATCGGCGAGCTGGGGCCGCTTGTCGTCGCGGCTTTCCACCGCGCGGCTGAGCTGGGCCAGCGCCAGCACTGGAACGTCCAGGTCTTTCGCCAGCGCCTTCAAGCCCTGCGTGACTTCGGATACCTCGTTCACCCGGCTGTCGTCGCGGCGCGGCCGCGCGGGGCGCACCAGCTGCAGGTAGTCGACGATAATGAGGCCGATGCCGTGGGTGCGCTTCAGCCGCCGGGCCCTCGTGCGCAGCGCCGAGATGTTCAGCGCCCCCGTATCGTCCACGAAGAACGGGATTTCCTCCAACTGCCCCGCTACCGGCACGATCTGGTGGATGAAATCGTCGTCGTCGATTTCGCCCTTGCGCAGCTTGTCCGAGGGAATGCCCGTCTGTTCCGCCAGGATGCGGGTGGCCAGTTGCTCCGCCGACATTTCCAGGCTGAAGTAGGCGACGCGCGCGCCCTCCTGGCCGTTGCTGTCGGCGTACGACTTGGCGGCGTTGAACGCAATGTTCGTGGCCAGCGCCGACTTTCCCATCGACGGCCGCGCCGCCAGGATGACCAGATCGGACTTGTGCAACCCGCCGAGCTTGGCGTCCAGATCCTTCAGCCCCGTCGCCACACCGGACAATCCGCCCTTTTTGAAGGCCGACTGCACCATGTCGATGGACTGGGTCAGCGACTGCTTGAAATTGATGAACCCGCCCTCGTTGCGTCCGCGCTCGGCGACATCGAACAGCTCCTGCTCGGCGTGCTCGATCTGTTCGTTGGCGGGGTCGTCCACCGCGCTGTCATAGGCGGTGTTGACCATCGACTCGCCGATGCGCACCAGCTCGCGCCGCAACGCCAGGTCGTGGATCGCCTTGCCGTAGGTCTCGGCGTTGATGATCGCGGTCGCGGCGGCCGCGAGCTTCGCCAGATAGGCGGCGCCGCCCACATGCTTCAGGCTGTCGTCGCGCTCGAAGAAAGGCTTCAGCGTCGTCGGCGTGGCGATCTCGCCGCGCGTGATCAGCTTCAGCGCCGCGTCATAGATGCGCTGGTGCGTGGCGTGAAAGAAATGCTCGGGCCGCAGGAATCCGTCGACGCGCTCCGCCGCCTGATTGTTGACCAGGATCGCGCCCAGCAGTTCCTGCTCGGCCTCGATGTTGTGGGGCGGCGAGCGGAACGGGGTCTCGGTCGCGTCGGTGTTCAAGGATTCGACTAAGGCCATTGGCATTTCGGGCCCGGCAAAATATGGGCGTGGGCCGCGACCATAGCGAATCGGAAACGGTCGTCAAAGGAGAATGAAATCACCGCTTGGAATTGCGGGGATAACTACTCGGCCGCCGTGACCCCGCGCGCCATGTCGCGCGACTCGCGCTCGCGGTAGGCGGCCTCGGCGCCGACGATGTAGTCGCGCGTCAGCGGCGCCGCGTCCTGGCGCTTGGCGACTTGAATCTGGAAAACGACGTGACCGCCATGGCGGAAGGTCGCTTCCGAACCCGCGAGATAGAATTCCCACATGCGGCAGAATCGCTCGTCATGCAGATCGCGCACCCGCGACCGGTTGGCGAGAAAGCGCCGCCGCCAGGCGCGCAACGTCTCCGCGTAGTGCAGGCGGAGCACCTCGACATCGGTGACGTAGAGTCCGGCCGCCTCGACCGCCGGCATGATTTCCGACAGCGCCGGGGAATACCCGCCGGGAAAAATGTAGCGCCGCATCCAAGCGTTGGTGACGCCGGGACCGTCGGCGCGGCCAATGGTCTGCACCAGCGCCACGCCGCCGTCGTTAAGAAGGTCGGCGATCTTGGCGAAGTAGCGCCGGTAATTTCCCACCCCCACATGCTCGAACATGCCCACCGACACGACGCGGTCGAAATTTCCCTCGAGCTGGCGGTAGTCGCGGAGCTGGTAGCGCACGCGATCCCTCATGCCGGCCGCCGCCGCCCGCGCCTCGGAATAAGCGTGTTGGGGTTCGCTCAAGGTGACGCCCAGCACGTCGGCGCCGCCATAGCGCGCCAGATAAAGGCCAAGGCCGCCCCAGCCGGAGCCGATATCGAGTACCCGGTGATGCGGCTCCAGCAGCAGCTTGGCGGCGATGTGCCGCTTTTTTTGCGACTGCGCGCGCTCGAGCGAATCGCCGTCGTGGACAAAATAGGCGCAGGAATACTGCCGGTCGCTATCCAGGAAGAGCTCGTAGAGCGCGTCGGTCAGGTTGTAGTGATGGGCGACATTGCGCTTGGCGCGCCGCAAGGGGTTGTACTGCATCGCCCGCTTGAACAGCGTCGACAAGCGATAGCGCCAGAGTTGCACCCAGTGGGCGCCG
The DNA here is from genome assembly GCA_964542505.1 of uncultured Rhodospirillaceae bacterium. Taxonomy (GTDB): domain Bacteria; phylum Pseudomonadota; class Alphaproteobacteria; order Ferrovibrionales; family Ferrovibrionaceae; genus CAZIVY01. Next base: position 657 of record CAZIVY010000278.1, on the reverse strand, counting down.
TCTCTCCACCCCTGATTTCTCGACACCAGGTCGAGCAGGTCGTAGATATCGCCTTGCTCGACGATCAGGGTGCCGTCGGCATAGCACTCGCCGGCCGCGAGATTGGGGTCCAGCGCGATGCGCCCCAGCGCGCGCCAAGTGGTGACGCGCATGATCACCAGCCGCCCGGCGCCATCGCCCAAACGAAACCGGCGGCCTGCCGAATCTATCAGTTCCAGCGAACCCGAGCGCACCATCCTCGACAGCGCCCAATCCGCCAAGCGCAAGATCATGATGCCTCTCCCTGAACTCATCCCAGGGGATGTTCAATTCAGCATAGCAAAATGTTGGCGGGCCGCCAAACAACCAGCCGGGCTAGCGGCGGGAAATTAAGAGGGAGGGCGCCCTTCGAAACGCCTGCTTCGCAGGCTCCGCGTGGCGAACGGAACCTAGTGTCCCGATTCTGAAATTCGCCGGAGTTGGATATCGGGCGCAAAGCGAATTTCAGAATCAAAGGGACACTAGCAACGTATTGATACCTAGCAGTTCGCTGAAAAACAGGGAGGTTTGAAGGTTTTTGTCTCCGCTGGCGCCGGCGGGGTACGGATTTCGGTTTGGCTTCGCGGCGTTGCGGGCGATTTCCGCGTCATGCGGACAGAGTCGGCCCCTCAAGCCGCC
>CAZIVY010000277.1:0-17867 GCA_964542505.1 uncultured Rhodospirillaceae bacterium | reverse complement strand
CGGCGTCGACCGCCTGCGCATCATCCTCGATCCGCCCGAACTGGGCCGCGTCGATGTCAGGATTTCGCTCGACGACGGCCGCATTGCCGCCGCCCTTCTGGTCGATCGGCCGGAGACCCTCGATCTGCTCCAGCGCGACTCTCGCCAGCTCGAACGGGTGTTGAACGACGCCGGATTCAAGACCGATTCCGACAGCCTGGATTTCAATCTCCGCGGCCATCGGCAGGACCGCCACGAAAACGCGCCCCAGGATGGGCGCCCGCCGCGCGCGGACGATCGCGGCAATCGCGAACAACTGGCCGACGCGCGCCGGCTCCTGGATGCCGCCGCGGCGCAAGCCTGGCGGCCCCACCGCCTCGGCGGCCTCGACATCCGCGCCTAGAAGGATAGACCCATGGTTACCGCCATCGATGCCCCCAGCGCCGCCGCCGCCACCAGCGCCAGTGGAGCCTCCAGCAAGGCCCTGAGCCAGAACTTCGACAGCTTTCTCAAGCTGCTGGTGGCGCAGTTGCAGAACCAGGATCCCCTGGCGCCGATGGACGCGACCGAATTCACCTCGCAGTTGGTGCAGTTCTCGGGCGTGGAACAGGCGATCAGCACCAACAAGAACCTCGAGCGCTTGCTGGGGGCGGTGCAAACCAATTTCAATTCCAGCCTCGTCAGCTACCTGGGCAAGGAAGTGACGTTCCAGGGCGACACCGCGCCGCTCCGCGCCGGAAAGGCGGAATGGACTTACACGCTGCCCGAGACGGCGGCCGGCGCCGAGCTCAAGGTCTTCGACGCCGGCGGCCGCCTCGTCTGGCGCGGCCCGGGCGCCACCCCGGCCGGCGCCCAAACCTTCGCTTGGGACGGTCGGGGCGTGAACGGCGAAACGCTACCCGAAGGAAACTATCGCCTGGCCGTCGACGCCCGCGACGGCGCCGGCGCGGCGATCAAGGCCAGCATTGTCGTCCGCGGCACGGTCTCCGGATTAGCGACCGAAGCGGGTACGACTCAATTGAACGTCGATGGCAGGAATGTGCCGATCGACCAGGTGCTGTCGGTGCGCATGGCGGCGAGCCTGAACGGGGCTTGAACGCGGCTTACGCTTCGACGCGCGATTTGACCACGGCGACGCTTAAGGGCCGCGTCGCCGTCATAGGAGATTTGACATGAGTCTTTACGGCGCGATGTTTTCAGGCGTTTCCGGCTTGGCGGCGCAAAGCCAAGCCATGGGCGCGATTGCGGACAACATCACCAACATCAACACCATCGGCTTCAAGCGCACTTTGGCCAAGCTGTCGACCTTGGTGACCGAGAGCGGCGCGACCACCACCTACGCCCCGGGCGGCGTGCAGGCGCGCCCCTTCCAGATCGTCGATCAGCAGGGGCTGCTGCAGGCGTCAACCTCGGCCACCGATATCGCCCTTTCCGGCGACGGGTTCTTCGTCGTCAACACCAGCGCGACGCCGTTGACGGTCCCCGGCACCAGCTTGTTCACGCGCGCGGGTTCGTTCACGCCCGACAAGGACGGCAATTTGCGCAACGCCGCGGGCTACTATCTGCAGGGGCTCACTATTCCCGCCAGCGGCGTCATCCCGCCTAACCCGACGGTGCTATCCGGACTGGACACCGTCAATGTCTTTGCCCTTAGCAACAACTGGCAGGCGACGACGGCGGCGCAAGTGACGGCCAATCTGCAATCGACGCAAGCGGTCAACGCCAACATTGCGAATTACGGCTTCGCCGGCGTCCTGGTCAACATGGCCGCCGGCACCATCACGCCCGATTTCACCTCCGCCTTGCAGGTGTTCGATTCGAAGGGCAGCGCCCGCACCATCACCATGGGCTTCCTCAAGAACGCCACCGCGAACCAGTGGAACATCGAGCTTTATGTGACGCCCGCCGCCGACGCCAACGCCGCCGGCGCGCCCGTGCATCCGAGCGGCCGCATTGCCCAGGGCACCATCACCTTCAACCCCACCGGCACCTTCAACGCCGTCGCGCTCACCGATCCGGGCGGCGGCGCGCTCGGCGCCGGCAACCAGGTCACCATCAACTGGGCCGCCGCGTTGGGCTTGGCGCAGAGTCAGATCACCTTCGACTACACCGCGTTCGCCCAGGCCGCGAGCCCTTCGCGGCTGATTTCGGCCAATGTCAACGGCTCCATCATCGGCGCCCTTGCCGGGGTGCAGGTCACCAAGGACGGCCTGGTCAACGCGCTCTTCGACAACGGCACCGCCCGCAACATTTACAAGCTCAACATCGCCACCTTCCGCAATCCCGACGGGCTGGTGACCCAGCAGGGCAACGCCTGGCTGGCCAGCGACGCCTCGGGCCCGTTCTCGCTGCTGGACGCCGGCAAGCAGGGCGCCGGGACCGTCAATTCCGGAGCCCTCGAATCCTCGACCGTCGACCTGGCGCAGGAGTTCAGCAACATGATCATCACCCAGCGGGCCTACACCGCCAGCGGCAAGATCATCACCACCGCCGACGAAATGCTCGACGAACTGATCCGCCTGAAGCGCTGATCGGGGGCCGTTTAGGGAAGCCGTTTCCTAGGCCGCGATTAACCACGCGGCTTAGGCTTTCCTTAAAACGAAACCGCTATTCTTCGCGTTAGTCGGCAATCTCCACAGCGTGGCCATTATGCTCGATTCCACTTCGAGCCAAGCGACAAGTGCGGGTCAAGTGACCAGCGTGATCGGGCCGGAAGGCAAGCCGATTACGCTTGCCGACTTGCCGCCGCCGGACACCAAGCGCTGGGTCATCCGCCGCAAGGCCGAGGTGGTCGCGGCGGTGCGCGGCGGCTTGCTGACGCTGGAGCAGGCGTGCGAGCGCTACACGCTTTCGACGGAGGAATTCCTTTCCTGGCAAAGCGCCATCGAAGCCCATGGCATGCCCGGCCTGCGCGCCACGCGCGTGCAGCTCTACCGCCCCACGCCGAAGGAAGCCGGGGGCAAGAACGGCGCCAACAACTAGGCGCCGCCGGCGAAGTCCGGCGTCGAATCGCGTTGCGGCGGAAGCCCGGGACATCGCGTCGCCGGGCTTTTTTGCCGTCTTTTCTCGCCGCCTATCGGCCGCTTGTCGCGAGGCCCGGACCGAGCCCGGAAAATATTGCCCCCATAGGCAAATTTTGCCGTCCGCTTAACGGCTTATTCACCAGCCCATAATAGTTTGTAGCGAGCGGCGGTGGGCGGCGGTTTCCCCTTTTTTTCCGGTAGGTCGGCGCGGTGGACGAGTTTCTTCGGGTCTTCAGGACGCTGGGTGTCGGACGGCTGGTGGTGCTGCTGCTGACCACCGCCGCCATCGTCGCCTTTTTCGGCTTTGTTACCCTTCGCCTGACCGAACCGCCGATGACGCTGCTCTTCGGCAATCTGGACTTGCAGGAATCGGGCGAGATCATCACCCGCCTCGAAGCGGCGAAGGTGCCCTACCGCCTCGGCGCCGGCGGCGCCCAGATCTTCGTGCCCGACGATCAGGCGTTGCGGCTCCGCATGCGTCTGGCGGAGAGCGGCCTGCCCACCGGCGGCTCGGTGGGCTACGAGATCTTCGATCACGCCGACGTTCTCGGCGCCACCAGTTTCGTGCAGAACGTCAACCTGGTGCGCGCCCTCGAAGGCGAACTCGCGCGCACCATCCGCACCATCGACCGGGTGCAGAACGCGCGCGTGCATCTGGTGCTGCCCAAGCGCGAGGTCTTCAGCCGCGACAAAAGCGATCCCTCGGCCTCGGTGTTCCTGAAATTGCGCGGCGGCCGCATCGACGGCGCGCAGGTTCGCGCGATTCAAAATCTCGTCGCCGCGGCGGTCCCCGATCTCAAGCTTTCGCGCATCACCGTCGTCGACGACCGCGGCAGCCTGTTGGCCAGTGGCGTCGGCGGCGCCGGCGGCGGCGAATCGGCCACCGGCCTGACCGAACATAGGGTGCAGCAGGAAGAGCGCTTGAAACGCGCCGTCGAGCAGTTGCTCGAGAAGTCGGTCGGGCGCGGCAATGTGCGCGCCGAGATTACCGTCGACATGGATCTCGACCGCACCACCACCAATTCCGAATCGTTCGACCCCGACGGCCAGGTGGTGCGCTCGACGCAGACCGTCTCCGAGCAGGGCCGCAGCAACGAGGGCCAGGCGCAGAACGTCACCGTCGCCAATAACCTGCCCAACGCGGCGGCGCCCGACGCCGGCGGGCAAACCGCCTCCAGCAACCTGCGCACCGAGGAGACGGTCAACTACGAGATTTCGAAGACGGTCAAGACCCAGGTGCGCGAAGCCGGCCTGATCCGCCGCCTGTCGATCGCGGTGCTGGTGAACGGCGTGGCCGGCGCCGCCGACGCCCAGGGCAAGAAGACCTTCACCCCGCGCGCCGAGGATGAGCTGAAGCAGCTGGCGTCGCTGGTGCGCTCCACGGTCGGCTTCGACGCCAAGCGCGGCGACACGGTGGAAGTGCTGAGCATGCCCTTTACCGACATCGAGGAAACCTCGGCCGCGCCCGAGGCCGCCTCGTTCCTGGGCTTCACCAGGGCCGACATCTTGCGCCTCGTGGAAGTGGTCTCGCTCGGCCTGGTGGCGGTGCTGGCCATGCTGTTCGTGGTGCGGCCGGTGGTGATGCGCGTGGCCGCCATTATCCGCTCGCTGCCGGTCACGCCGCTGTTGCCGGCGCCCCTTATGGCGGCGCCCGCGCTGGCCGGCCCCGGCGAGATGCAAGCGTCGGGCGAACCCAGGATGATCACCGCCGAACCAGCCCCGATCCAGATCGGGCCGTCTCCGATCGACCAAATGATCGACATCGCCAAGGTCGAGGGCCAAGTCAAGGCCTCGAGCATGAAGAAGATCGGTGAAATCGTCGACAGGCACCCCGAAGAAGCCGTGGCCATCCTGCGCGGCTGGCTGTCCCAGCAGACATAGGCCCCGCTGAACGATGGCCAAACCGGACGAAATCCGCACCATGTCGGGACCGCAAAAGGCGGCCATGCTCATGCTTTCCTTGGGGGAGGAAAACAGCTCCAAGATCTGGCCCATGCTCGACGACGAGGAGATTCGCGACCTTTCGCAGATCATGGCCAATCTCGGCACCATCAATTCCGAAACCGTCGAACGTCTCTTCATTGAATTCGTCAACCGCTTCTCCACCGCCGGCGCGGTGGTCGGCACCTACGAAAACACCGAACGCCTGCTGATGAAGGCCCTGCCCGCCGGACGCGTCGAGTTGATCATGGATGAAATCCGCGGCCCGGCCGGCCGCACCATGTGGGACAAGCTCGGCAACGTCAACGAATCGGTGCTCGCCAGCTACCTCAAGAACGAATACCCGCAGACCGTGGCCGTGGTGATGTCGAAGATCAAGCCCGACCACGCGGCGCGCGTGCTCGCCTCGCTGCCCGAGGACTTCGCCATGGAAGTGGTCCTGCGCATGCTGCGCATGGAGGCGGTGCAAAAGGACATCCTGGAGAAGGTCGAGCAAACGCTGCGCACCGAGTTCATGTCCAACCTGGCGCGCACCAACCGGCGCGACTCCCACGAACTGGTGGCCGAGGTCTTTAACAACCTAGACCGCAACACCGAGAACCGTTTCCTTGCCGCGCTCGAGGAACGCAACCGCGAATCGGCCGAGAAGATCAAGGCGCTGATGTTCACCTTCGAGGACCTGGTGCGCCTCGATCCCTCGGCGGTGCAGACGCTGCTCAAGAATTCCGACAAGGGCAAGCTCTCCTTGTCGCTCAAGGGCGCCTCGGAAGCGCTGCGCGACCTCTTTTTCTCCAACATGTCGGAACGCGCCGGCAAGCTCCTGCGCGAGGAAATGGAACAAATGGGGCCGGTGCGCCTGCGCGACGTCGACGACGCGCAGATGCTGTTGGTCAACACCGCCAAGGACCTGGCGGCCAAGGGCGAGATCGTTCTCGCCGACAACAAGAGCGAAGACGAGTTGGTTTATTGACGGCGGACATCATGGCTCCAGCGGTAAAATTTCTGTTCGACGAATCCTTCGCGGCCGACCTGGCCGGCGCGTTCGGCGGTGGCGCCGCGGCGCCGAAGCTCTACAGTCCGTCCGAACTGGCCAAGGCGGTGGCCGATGCCCGCGCCGAGGCCGCGGCCGCCGTCGAGGCCGACGTGGCTGGCCGCACCGCCGCCGCCATGGCCGACATTGCCGAACAACTGCGGGCGATTGCCGCCGCCCACGCCGACACGGCGCGAAAAGTCCGCGACGACGCCACCCGCCTGGCGCTTGCGGTGGCCGGCAAATTAGCCCCCGCGCTCATTCGTCGCCAGCCGGCGGCGGAGGTCGAGGCCGCCATCGCCGCCTGCCTGGCCCAGCTTCAGGACGAGCCGCGCCTGGTCGTGCGCGCGGCCCCGCCGGTGGTCGAGGCGCTGAAGGCGCACATCGACAAGACGGCCGCCGGCCAAGGCTATGCCGGGCGCATCGTACTCCTGGCCGAGGACGGGCTCGAGGACGCCGACTGCCGCATCGAGTGGGCGGCCGGCGGCGCCGAGCGCCGGTTGCAGGATATCAGCGCCCGTATCGCGGCGGCGGTGGAGCGTTACTTGGCCGCCGACCCGGCGGAAAGCACCGGCGGCGACAAACCCGCCCCAGTCGAGGAAACCACGTAATGCCGGACAACGCCGATCTGGATCTCCAGGAACTGAGCGAAGACGCGCCGGACACGGAGGAAACCCGGCCGGCGGCGGCCGTGCCGCGTCCCCCGGCGGCCGAGGGCGAGGCGGCCGCGGTCCGGACGGCCAGCGACCTCGAGCCGGTGTTCGACGTTCCGGTCAATGTCTCGGCGGTGCTGGGCAAGTCCACCATGCAGGTGAGCGAGCTGCTGAAGCTCGGGCGCGGCGCGGTGGTGGAACTCGACCGCAAGGTCGGCGAGGCCATCGATATCTACGTCAACAACCGCCTGGTGGCGCGCGGCGAGGTGGTGGTGGTGGAACAGCGCCTGGGCGTGACCATGACGGAAATCATCAAGGGCGACCGCCACAGTTAGGCGGCTGCAACCCTCGAACAGGGAGAAGCTTCAGCTATGCGGCTTTTGATTATCGGATCGCTCGGAGGCCAGATCGGCGCCGCCAGCAAGATCGCCATGGCGCGCGGCGCCACGGTCAGCCACGCCAGCGACATCGAGGCGGCGCTCCAGGGCTTGCGCGACGGGCGCGGGGCCGAGTTGGCGATGATCGACGTGGCGCTGGACGTGCGCGGCCTGGTGGACAAGCTGCGCGCCGAGCGCTTCAACCTGCCGGTCGTCGCCTGCGGCATCGGCTCCGACGCCCGCGCGGCGGTGGCCGCCATCCGCGCCGGCGCCAAGGAATACCTGCCGCTGCCGCCGCAAGCCGAACTGATCGCCGCGGTGCTGGAAGCGGTCGCCGAGGACAGCCATCAACTCATCTTCCGCGACGCCGCCATGGCCAAGATCGTGAAGCTGGCCGAACAGGTGGCGCCCTCCAGCGCCTCGATCCTGATCACCGGCGAATCCGGCACCGGCAAGGAAGTGATGGCGCGCCACATCCATGCCCGCAGCCCGCGCGCCGACAAGCCCTTCGTTTCCGTCAATTGCGCCGCCATCCCCGATACGCTGCTTGAATCGGAGCTCTTCGGTCACGAAAAGGGCGCCTTTACCGGGGCGGTGGCGCGGCGCATCGGCAAGTTCGAGGAAGCCAATGGCGGCACGCTGCTCCTCGACGAAATCAGCGAAATGGACGTGCGCCTGCAGGCCAAACTGCTGCGCGCCCTCCAGGAGCGCGAGATCGACCGCATCGGCGGCAGCAAGCCGGTCAAGGTCGACATCCGCGTCATCGCCACCTCGAACCGCGATCTGGCGGTGGAGGTGACCAAGAACCGCTTCCGCGAGGACCTGCTGTTTCGCCTCAACGTGCTCAACCTGCGCGTACCGCCGCTGCGCGAGCGGCCGGCGGATATCGACGTGCTGGCCGATCACTTCGCCCGCAAGTACGCGGACGCGAACGGGGTAGCCGCGCGGCAGCTGTCGGCGGACGCGCGGCGCGAGCTGTCGCGTTGCGCTTGGCGCGGCAATGTGCGCGAGCTTGAGAACACGCTCCACCGGGCGGTCTTGCTCGCCACCGGCGGCGAACTCGACGTCGATTCGATCCGCCTTCCCGACGGCACCCGCCCCGAGGAAGGCCTGGCCGGCGCGGGTTCCGAAACGGCGGCCGAGGCGGAGCGGCTGCGCACCCTTGTCGGCCGCACCGTCGCCGCCGTGGAACGCGACCTGATCATCGACACCTTGAGCCACTGTCTCGGCAACCGCACCCACGCCGCGAACATTCTCGGAATTTCCATTCGGACGCTGCGCAACAAGCTGAAGCAGTACAGCACCGAAGGCGTCGCCGTGCCGGGCCCGGGCGACGCCCAGCGCGCCGCCGTCTAGCCGCGATCGATTGACCGGCGATGGCCGCGCCCGCCGCCCCTAGCCTGGCTGCCCCCCCGGACCTGATGGGTCCGGCGGCCGGCGTGCGCCGCTACGGCGACATCGCCCTCGCGCTCGGCATCATTGGCATGCTGGCGGCGCTCATCCTGCCGATGCCCACCTGGCTGCTGGACATCTCGCTGGCGCTGTCGATGACGTTCTCGGTGCTGGTGCTGATGACCTGCCTGTTCATCGAGCGCCCGCTCGATTTCAGTTCGTTTCCGACCGTATTGCTGATTTCCACCATTCTTCGCCTGTCGCTCAACCTGGCGTCCACGCGGCTCATTCTCGCTCACGGCCACGAAGGCACCGACTCCGCCGGCCGCGTCATCGAGGCCTTCGGCGGCTTCGTGATGCAGGGCAACTTCGTCATCGGCCTGATCGTCTTCATCATCCTGGTGATCGTGAATTTCATCGTCATCACCAAGGGCTCGGGCCGCATCGCCGAAGTGGCGGCGCGCTTCTCCCTCGACGCCATGCCGGGCAAGCAGATGGCGATCGACGCCGACTTGTCCGCCGGCCTTATCAACGAGGACGACGCCCGCGGCCGCCGCCGGGCGCTCGAGGACGAGAGCTCCTTCTTCGGCGCCATGGACGGCGCCGCCAAGTTCGTGCGCGGCGACGCCATCGCCGGCCTGCTCATCACCGCCATCAACATCGTCGGCGGCGTCATCATTGGCGTCGCCCAGAACGGCCTCAATCTCAAGCAGGCGGTCACCACCTACACCATGCTGACCGTGGGCGACGGTCTGGTGACGCAGATACCGGCCTTGATCGTTTCCACCGCCGCCGGCCTCATGGTGTCGAAGGCTGGCGTCACTGGCCCCGCCGACAAGGTGCTTTTCGCCCAGCTCGGCGGTTACCCCAAGGCGCTCGGCATGAGCGGCTCGCTCATGTTCGTCCTGGCCCTGATGCCGGGAATTCCGGCGCTGCCCTTCCTGCTCCTGGCGGCGATCACCGGCGGCGGCGCCTTCATGCTGCGGCGCGAAAGCCAGGCGGAGGCGGCGACGCTGCGCATCGCCGCCGAATCCCGCGCCGCCGCGCCGGTCGAGGAACCCATTTCCAACGCCCTCAATCTCGACGAATTGCGGCTCGAAATCGGTTACAGCCTGCTGCCCCTGGTCAACGACAGCCGCGGCTTCCGCCTCACCGACCAGATTCGCGCGCTCCGCCGGCAACTGGCCGGCGAATGCGGCTTCGTCATGCCCAGCGTGCGCATCATGGACAACATGCAGTTGCCATCGAACACCTACGTGATTCGCATCAAGGAGGTCGAGGCCGGCCGCGGCGAACTGCGCCTGAACCAGCTCCTGGTCATCGACCCGCGCGGCGGCCGCATCACCCTTGCCGGCGAGGACACGGTGGAGCCCACCTTCGGCCTGCCGGCGATGTGGATCGACGAATCGCTGCGCGAGGAGGCGTTGTTCCGCGGCTACACCGTGGTCGAGCCCGGTTCCGTCGTCACCACCCATTTGACCGAGGCTTTGAAGGACAACATGGCCGATCTGTTGTCCTACGCCGAAACGCAGAAGCTGCTCGACGAGCTGGCGAAGCCGCACCAGAAGCTGGTGGGCGACCTGATCCCGGCCCGCCTCAGCGTCGGCGGCGTCCAGCGCGTGCTGCAGAACCTGTTGGGCGAGCGCGTTTCCATCCGCGATCTGCCCACCATTCTCGAAGCCGTCGCCGAGGCCTGCGGCTACACCCAGAACCTTACCCAGATCACCGAGCACGTGCGCACGCGCCTCGCCCGTCAGTTGAGCCACGCCCACGCCTCCTCCGACAACTTCATCCCACTGGTCACGCTGTCGCCGGCGTGGGAGCAAGCGTTCGCCGAATCCCTGGTGGGCCAGGGCGACGAACGTCAATTGACCATGGCGCCGAGCCGCCTGCAGGAATTCATCGGCCATATCCGCGCCACCTTCGATCGGCTGGCGCACGAGGGCCATTTGCCGGTGCTGCTCACCAGCCCGGCGATCCGCCCCTATGTCCGCTCCATCGTCGAGCGCTTCCGGCCGGCCACGGTGGTCATGTCGCAAAACGAGATTCACCCGAAAGCCAAGTTGCGCACCTTGGCGCAGATCTAGTTCGGGGCCGTCCCGGCGATGCGGATAAAAACCTTCACCGCGCCGACGATGCAAGACGCCCTGGCGCAGGTACGCGCCAGCCTTGGCGAGGAAGCGGTCATCCTGTCCACCTATCGCGGCGGCCGCGGCCGCGGCGTGGCGCTGACCGCCGCCGTCGAGCCCGACGCCGCGCGCCCCCGGGCCTTCGCCCGGCGCGGCGACGCGAAGGCCAATCCCGTCCGCGCCGCCATCGCCACCGCTACCGCCACCGCGGCGCTGGATCGCCATGGCGTCCCCGCCGCGTTGATGGCCAGGCTAGGCCACGCGGCCGCGACCCTCGGCGTCGAGGATCCGCAACTGGCGCTGGCCGGAGCCCTCGATGCGATCCTGCCTTGCGCGCCGCTCGCGCTGGCGCCCGGACGGACATTGGTGCTGGTGGGCGCTCCGGGCGTGGGCAAGACGGTGACCACCGCCAAATTGGCGGCGCGCGCCACCCTTGCGGGCATGGCCGTGCGCCTTGTCACCTGCGACACGGTGCGCGCCGGCGGGGTGCGGCAACTGGAAGCGTTTGCCGCCATCTTGAAGCTTCCCATGCAGGTGGCGGCGAGCCCGGCGGAAATGTCCGCGGCGGTGCGCACCGGAACGCCGGCGCTCGTCCTCGTCGATACGCCGGGCGCCAACGCCTACAGCCGCGGCGAGCAGGCGGACCTCGCCGCCTTCATCGCCGCCGCCGGAGGCGAGCCGGTGCTGGTTCACGCCGCCGGTGGCGACACCGAGGAGGCGGCGGCGCTGGGACGCGCCTTCGCCGCCTTGGGCGCGCGAAAAACGATCGCAACCCGCCTCGACGTGGCGCGCCGTTACGGCGGCCTGCTCGCCGCCGCCGACGCCGGCCGGCTCGGGCTTTCCGAGGCCGCCATCAGCCCCTTCGTCGCCGAGGGACTGCACCCGCTCAATTCGCTATCCCTGGCGCGCCTGTTGCTTGCCGAGCCGGCGGACGCGCGAGCCGCCGGAGATCTCCCATGAGCGCCATGGCCGACGACACCGCGCCGCCGGCGCCCGCTCGCGCCGGGCGCAACATCATGGCCGTGGCGTCCGGCAAGGGCGGCGTCGGCAAGACCTGGTTCGCGGTGACGCTCGCACACACCTTGTCGCGGCGCGGCGTGCGCACGCTTCTCTTCGACGGCGATCTGGGACTGGCCAATATCGACTTGCAACTCGGCTTGATGCCCGACCGCGACCTCGGCCACGTGGTGGACGAGGATCTGCCGCTCGAGGACGCGGTCACCAACTTTGCCGATCGCTTCGACGTCATCGCCGGCAAGGCGGGCTCGGCCTCGCTGGCGCACATGGCGCCGCCGCGCTTGTTGCGCTTGCGCGATCGGCTGCTGGCCATCGCCGGCCGCTATGACCGCGTGGTGCTCGATCTTGGCGCCGGGGTGGACGGCGCGGTGCGGTCCCTGGCGGCGGCCTCCGGCACGGTGCTGGTTATCGCCACCGACGAGCCGACGTCGCTGACCGACGCCTACGCCTTCATCAAGCTCTTGACGGCGCAAAACCGCGGACATCTTGTGCGCATCGTCATCAACATGGCGGCCAGCACCCGCGAGGGCGAGCGCACCTACGCCAAGCTGCTGAAGGCGTGCGAGACGTTTCTGAAGCTGTCGCCGCCGCTGGCGGGCATCGTTCGCCGCGATGAAAAGGTGCGCGACGCCATCCGCCACCAGACCGCCCTGCTGACGCGCCATCCCACCGCCGATGCGTTGGCGGACGTCGAGGCGATCGCCGCCCGCCTGCTCGGCCCGGCGCTGGGCAGCCCCGCGCCGGCGCCCCAGTTCCGGCATTCGTGAATGACCGAGCCACGAACGATGACCGATCTCCTACGAAAGTCGGTGCCGATTCATGAGCTTGTACCCGATCGCGCAAGTTCGCCCGCTGGCGGCGTAGCCGCTCCATTTGCAAGGCCTGGCGCGCCCCGCGTGCCCGGCCGCATTGGCGGCCAAGCCGCCAGGGGCACGCAAGGCGTGCAGGGCCCGCCGGGGGCGCGAACTTGCGCGGCCGGGCGCCAGGGCCGTCAGGGGCCGCGTTAGCCATGCGCGACATCGGCCCCACCGACCGCGCTTCGCCCAATCCGCGCCTCGTCGTGACCGCGGGCGCAACCCCGCCGCCGCCGCCGGCTCCCGCGCCCACGGTGACGCCAACCCCCGGCGTCCCGGCGCCGGCGGTTCAGATCGCCGCCACTCTGGCCCGCCTTATCGAAGGCGGCACGATCACCGTCGTCGTGGTGGGCCGCGACGCCCACGGCCAGACCGTGGTGCAAAGCGACACCCGCGGCTTCGTGCTCACCGGCGCGCCCCCGCTCCCCGATCAAGCCCGCCTGTTGCTGCAATTGCTGGGCAACGGCCCCGCGGGCCAGGCGCGCATCCTCGAAGTCAATGGCCAGCCGCTGCGGCCGGCGCCGGAAGTGATACTTCAATTGCCGCCGGCGCTGGCCGGCGCGCCCGCTCTGCCCGTGCGGCCGCCGGCGCCAAATGTCGCCCTGCCGGCCGCCGTACCGGCGGCGCCAGGCGCTGCCCTGCCGCCAGGCATGCCGGTGGCCCCAAACGCCGTCCTGCCTCCCGCCGCGCCAGCGGCGCCCGGCGCTGCGCCGCACACCGCCCCGCCGGGGTCGATGTCCCTGCCCGCCACGCCGCCGGCGAGGGATTTCTCGCCATTGATTGGCAAGACGGTCCAGGCCGTGGTCACGGCGGCCGCCCCGCCGCCGCCAGGGCCTGGCGCGATGCTTGCCCCCGCTCTGCCCTGGCTCCGCCAGCCCATGGCGCCCTTGGGCGCAACGCTTGTCTTGACCTTGCGCGCGGTGGAATCCGAGACTGCCGCTCCGCTCATGCCCGTGGCCGCCGCCCGTGGCGCGGCGACGCCACTGCCGGCCGAAGGTCAGACGATCACCGGCCGCGTCGTCGGCAACCTGAACGGCGGGCAGACGCTGATGCACACCGCCTTCGCCACCTTGAAGGTCGCGGGCATGACGGCGGCGCCCGTGGGCGCGGCGGTCACCGCCGAGGTTGTCGAGTGGCGCCTGCCGCCCGTGGTGGCGGCGGAATTGACCGAGCCCGCGGTGGCGGCGCTGTTGCGGCTCCGCCGCGATTGGCCGGCGATGCGCGACGCGCTCGGCGTCCTTGGGGAGGTCGCGCCCGATATCGCTTTAGCTTGGGCCGCGCGCCATGCGCCGCGCCCGGACCCGCGCCTGGCCAGCACGCTGTTGCGGTTCATGGCGGCGCTGAAGGAAGGTCGTCTCGACCTCTGGCTCGACGCCGCCGCCCAGCAAGCGCTCGAGGGCCACGGCCGCTCCGACCTCGTCCGCCGGCTGCGGGACGATTTCCGCCAGATGGCCGAGCTGGCGGACCAGCGGTCGGAAGGCGACTGGCGGGCGGTGCTTCTGCCGCTGACCGACGGCCGCCAACTGCGCATGGCGGCGTTCTACGTCCGCCGCCGGCGCCGCCAAGCCGGCGACCGCGACCCCGGCACGCGCTTCATCCTCGATCTCGATCTCGACGTCACCGGCCCCTTGCAGTTCGACGGCCTGGTGCGCCCGCAACAATTGGACCTGATGGTGCGCAGCGCCAATGCCTTGCCCGCGTCCTGGCAGCGCGACATCGCCGCGATTTTCGATCAGGCGCTGGGCATCGGCGGCTATCGCGGCCAGGTCGCGTTTCAAGCCGGCGCGCGCTCGCTGGTATCGCCCGCCGACGATCTGCGCCGCGCCGCCCCCGCCGCCGCGGTCACCGTCTGAAGCGTCTACTTGGACTGCGCCTCGCGCTGCCGGCGGCGGTAGCCGTCGGCGCCGATCTCGTCGAGTTCGGCCCGCAGCCGCCGCGCCACCGCCGTGTTCGCGCGCTTGGCGCGGTTCTCGGCCGCGGTTTCGTATTTCTTCGCTTCGCGGAAGGCGGCGTTCAGTTCCTCGCGCGCCGTCTCGATCTTGGCGTCCACCTCGATGCAGGATTTCCGCAGCACCGTGCGGCGATGCTGCGCGCCGGCGACATAGGCCGGGAACACGGCGCGCAATTCCGGCTCGGCGGTGGCGAGTTCGCTTTCGCGCCCCATTTCCGCCGACAGCCCGGCGGCGCGCGCTTCGAGATCGGCGCGCATCCGCTGCAGCTCCGCCAATTGGCGCTGCTTCTCGTCCACCCGCCAACGGTGCAGCCGCACCAGGGTATCCAAACCGCTCATGAGCCGGCCTTGCCGGTCAACACCGCTTCAAGGTCGCCATAGCCTTGTTCCAGGGTCGCCCGGTCGCCGCGGTCCTGGGCGAGGAAGCGCTCGAAGGCCGGTTGCAGGCGTATGGCTTCGTCGAGCTCGGCGTCGGCTCCGGCGCGGTAGGCGCCGAGGCGGATGAGTTCAGCCATGTCCTCGTAGAGCGACATCAGCCGCCGGGCGCGGAGCACGAGGCTGTTTTCGCGTTCGCTGTTGCACGCCGGCATGGTGCGCGAGATCGAGCGCAACACGTCCACCGCCGGGTAGCGGCCGCGCTCGGCGATGCCGCGATCGAGCACGATGTGCCCGTCGAGGATGCCACGCACCGCGTCGGCGATGGGCTCGTTGCGGTCGTCGCCTTCCACCAGCACGGCGAAGAGCCCGGTGATGGTGCCGCCGTTGACGCCGGGACCGGCGCGCTCCAGCATCCGGGGCAATTCGGCGAACACGGTCGGCGGGTAGCCCTTGGTGGTGGGCGGCTCCCCGCCGGAGAGGCCGATTTCGCGTTGCGACATGGCGTAGCGCGTCACATTGTCCATCAGGCAGAGCACGTCGAGCCGCCGGTCGCGAAAATATTCGGCCACCGTCATCGTCAGATAGGCGGCCTGCCGGCGGCGCAGCGCCGGCTCGTCGGAGGTGGAGACGACCACCACGCTGCGCGAGCGCCCCTCCGGACCCAGGTCGTCCTCGAGGAATTCCTGCACTTCGCGGCCGCGCTCCCCCACCAGGCCGATGACATTGACGTCGGCGCCGGTGTAGCGCGCCATCATCGACAGCAGGACAGACTTGCCGACGCCGGAGCCGGAAAAAATGCCCATGCGCTGGCCGCGGCAGCAGGTGACGAAGGTGTTCAACGCCCGCACGCCGAGATCGATCTTGCCCGCCACCCGTTGGCGCGCCCCCGCCGGCGGCGGCGCGGCGCGCAGGAAATAGGGCCGCGGTCCCTGGGTGAGAGGCGGGCCGCCGTCCAGCGGCTCGCCCAGGGCGTTGATGACCCGGCCAAGCCAGGACGGGTGCGGGTAGACCGCCGGCTGATCCTCGGCCAACCAGGCCTTGCCGCCGATGCCGATCCCTTCCAGGCTATCGAAGGGCATGGCGAGCGCCCGGACATCGCGAAAGCCGACCACCTCGCACAGCACCTGGCGGCGGTCGCGGGCCATGAGCCGCACGCGCCCGCCAATGGCCAAATGGCGCTCCAGGCCGGAGATTTCCACCAGCGACCCCTGGATGGCCGACACCCGCCCGAAATAGCTCAAGCCGGGCAAATCCTCGACCGCCGCGACGACGTTCGTCACCGGGGTTCCCCTTCCGGGGAGGGCGCGGGCGGGGGGGCCTTCATGCTGGCATCTTCGGGCGTTTGGGGCTAAGGATCGGTAAAGCGGCGGTCGCGGGGAAATTCCGCTTGTGTGCTCCGCGTTAACCATTCTTTAAGCCCGATTATTAATATTGGTTGTAGGGCAGTAACTTCGGTACCGCCGACGGAGGGGATTAAGAATGCGTGTGCTGCTAATCGAAGACGATACCTCGCTGGCCAAAACCATCGAGCTCATGCTGAGCGCGGAAGGGTTCAACGTTTACTCGACCGACCTTGGCGAAGAAGGCCTCGACCTCGGCAAGCTCTACGATTACGACATCATCGTGCTCGATCTCAATCTGCCGGACCTGCACGGCTACGACGTGCTGAAAAAGCTGCGCACGGCCAAGGTGGAAACGCCGATTCTGATTCTCTCGGGAATGGCGGAGCCCGACAAGAAGGTGCGCGGGTTGGGCTTCGGGGCCGAC
Source organism: uncultured Rhodospirillaceae bacterium (assembly GCA_964542505.1). GTDB lineage: Bacteria > Pseudomonadota > Alphaproteobacteria > Ferrovibrionales > Ferrovibrionaceae > CAZIVY01. The sequence goes on along the minus strand of CAZIVY010000277.1, from coordinate 1,376 downwards.
GACTACCTGACCAAGCCGTTTCACCGCGAGGAATTCATCGCCCGCATCCAGGCCATCGTCCGCCGGTCGAAGGGCCACGCCCAGTCGGTCATCCGCACCGGCAAGCTCAACGTCAATCTCGACACCAAGTCGGTGGAGGCCAACGGCCAGCGGCTGCACCTGACCGGCAAGGAATACGCCATGCTCGAGCTTCTCAGCTTGCGCAAGGGCACCACGCTGACCAAGGAAATGTTCCTCAATCACCTGTACGGCGGCATGGACGAGCCCGAGTTGAAGATCATCGACGTCTTTATCTGCAAGCTGCGCAAGAAGCTGGCCGCCGCCACCAGCGGCGAGAACTACATCGAGACCGTCTGGGGCCGCGGCTACGTGCTGCGCGATCCGCCGGCGGCCGAAAGCCAGGCCGCTCCGGTAGCCAAGAAGCTCGCTGTCGGCGGCAAGTAACCGCCGCGCCGCCGTCCGTTTCCGCGGACGGCGCCAACTCCTTTCCCGATAGCGGCGCCGGCAACGCGACCGCCGCCCGCCCTTAGTGGCGGTCCAAAAACCAACGTCCGTTCAGTTCGTTGACGCCCACAGGAAGGTCAGCGTGGCGGCGAAGCCGAGCGCGCCGCGCGCCGCATGCAGCAGCGCCCACTTTTCGATCAAGGCGCGGCTTTCAGGCCCGGCGTTCGCCGGCTCGATCGCCATGAGCTTTCGGTTCGTCGGCATGATGCCGAGAAGCGTGTAGGGCCAGTTCGCAACCAGGATCGCTGCCCCGAGCAACCAGGGCCAGTGACCGGTCTGCCGCCATGCCAATAGACCCAAGAGAAAGCCGATAATGGCGAGCGACGCCTGCATGGCGAACCCGCGCTTGTAGGCTGGTTTCCATTGGGCGAGGAGTGCACGGTCGTCGAGGCCCAAGCGAGCAGGCTGTTCCGCGACATTGATATAGACTGCCGCGCCAACGAACAGCGCGGCGACGATCAGCGCGAGCTGCCCGGCAAGCATGACCGCCCCTCCCCTTCCTGGGGAAGGCTACTATACGGGCTTGGACAGCCGCAACAGCCTTGGCGGCAGCCTGAAAATTGGTTGGACGGTCGCCGTCATCGTGATTCCGGCCGCTCAAGCCTTGTCGCGACGGGCCCCTAGGCGGCGTTCGCGTAAACCCCGCGCTGCCCGGGCACGGGCTTGAACTTGTCGGAAATGCCGACCACCGTTTCGGCGCCGCCGAGAAACAGCACGCCGTCGGCCGGCAAGATGCGGGCGATGTTCGCCAGCACCTTCGCCTTGGTCGCCTGATCGAAATAGATCAGCACGTTGCGGCAGAACACGATGTCCATGGGCGCCAGCGCCTGCAGCGATTCGAGCAGGTTCAACGCGCGGTACTGCACCATGGC
>CAZIVY010000276.1:0-5224 GCA_964542505.1 uncultured Rhodospirillaceae bacterium | reverse complement strand
AAATCGGGGCCGCCCATTTCGCCTTGCAGGCGATCGATCCCCGGCATCTCGGCGCGGCAGGGGGCGCACCACGTCGCCCACAGATTGACCAGCACCACGCGGCCGCGAAAGGCCGATAAATCCATTTCCCGGCCGGCGCCGTCCTTGAACGCCGCCGCCGCCACTGGCCTCGGCGGGGTGAACAAGGTAAAGTTCCGCATCTGGCCGACGGCCAGATTGGGCGCCGCTCCAGCGGCAGGCGAGAGGTTGGTGGCCGCCACGGTATTGACTATGGTCGCGGTGGCCAAGCCCAGGCCGGCCGCCGCCGCGACAACGATGCCCCACGCGCTGAACCTTCGCATCATCCTGAACCCTCGCGCCATCATGCCTTCGCCCCGCACCCGCCGCCAAATGCGCCCCGCATCGGCCCCTAACGCCTTGTGGGGGGGGCGTTTTTCCGCCGGACCTTCAAGCGTCATGAACGCCATCAACGCCTCGATCGGGGTCGACCGGCGCCTGTACGCGCAGGATATCCGCGCCTCGTTGGCCCATTGTAGCATGCTGGTGGCTACCGGTATCGTTACCCGGAGCGACGGCGCCGCCATTTCGCGGGGCTTGAAGCGCATCGAACGCGAGATCGCCGCCGGCAGATTGAAGGTCGATCCGGCGCTGGAGGACATTCACATGCACGTGGAAGCGCGGCTGAAAAGCCTGATCGGGGCGCCGGCGGGGCGGCTGCATACCGCGCGCTCGCGCAACGACCAGGTGGCGACGGATTTCCGCCTCTGGGTGCGCGACGCCATCGACCGGCTGGACCGGGGACTGGCGGCATGGCAAAGCGTGCTGCTGGTCCAGGCCGAGCGGCACGCGGCCACCATCATGCCGGGCTTCACCCACATGCAGCCGGCGCAGCCGATCACCTTCGGCCACCATTTGCTCGCTTATGTGGAAATGGCCGCCCGCGACCGGGGACGCCTCAATGATGCGCGCAAGCGCGTCGACGAATGTCCGCTGGGCGCCTGTGCGCTTGCCGGCACATCGTTCCCCATCGACCGGGCGATGACCGCCAAGGCGCTCGAGTTCGCGCGGCCGATGGCCAATTCGCTCGACGCCGTGTCGGCGCGCGACTTCGCGCTCGAATATCTCGCCGCGCTGGCGATTGCCGTCGGGCATTTGTCGCGGCTGGCGGAGGAACTGGTGATCTGGTCCTCGCCCGGCTTCGGCCTGGTGCGCTTGAGCGATGCCTGGACGTCCGGATCGTCGATCATGCCGCAAAAGCGCAACCCCGATGCCGCCGAGCTGGTCCGCGCCAAGAGCGGGCGCATCGCGGGCGCCTTCCAAAGCCTGCTGACGGTGATGAAGGGCCTGCCGCTCGCCTATGGGAAGGACATGCAGGAAGACAAGGAACCGGTGTTCGACGCCACCGACACGATCGAGCTTTGCCTGGCGGCGATGAGCGGCATGATGACCGATCTCGAGGTCGACGCCGCGCGCATGGCCGCCACCGCCGGCGCGGGTCATTCCACGGCGACCGACCTCGCGGACTGGATGGTCAGGCGGCTGAAAATACCCTTCCGCGACGCCCACCACCTGAGCGGCCAATTGGTGGCGGCGGCGGAGCGCAAGGCCGTCGGGCTGGCCGAACTGAGCCTGGACGACATGCGCCGCGTCGAGCCACGCATCACCCGCGACGTCTACCGCGTGCTCGGCGTCACGGACGCGGTCGCCAGCCGCGTCAGCCTCGGCGGCACCGCGCCGAAACGCGTGCGGGCCGAAATCGCGCGCTGGCGGCGGCGGCTCAAGACGGGGGCCAAGCCGTGATCCGGCACTGGCTGGCGGTTCTGTGCCTGGCGGTGCTGTGCGCCGGCGTGCTTGGCGCCTGCGGCAAGAAGGGCGATCCCGAGGCCCCGCCCGGCGCCGACCCGAACGCGCCCCAGCTGCCGAGCTACCGCGACGAGCGGAACTGGCGGAAGTAACCGCGATGCACGATTTTCACTACCGGGACGGCGTTCTCCACGCCGAGAACGTGGCGCTCGACCGCTTGGCGGCGGATGTGCGCACCCCTCTCTACTGCTATTCCACCGCCACGCTGACGCGCCAATATCAGGCATTCGCGGCGGCCTTTTCCGGGCTCGACGCCAGCATCCGCTACGCGATGAAGGCGAATGCCAATCTGGCGGTGGTGCGCACGCTGGCCCGGCTTGGGGCGGGCGCCGACGTGGTGTCGGAAGGCGAATTGCGCGTGGCGCTGAAAGCCGGGGTGACGCCGCAAAGCATCGTCTTCTCCGGCGTGGGCAAGACCGACGACGAACTCGTCTTCGCGCTTGAGGTGGGAATCGATCAATTCAACGTCGAGTCGGAAGCCGAACTCGTCCGCCTGTCGGACCTGGCGGTGGCGCGCCGGCGGCGGGCGCCGGTGGCGATCCGCGTCAACCCCGGCGTCGACGCCGGGACCCATGCCAAGATCTCCACCGGGGGCGAGGAAACCAAGTTTGGCGTCGCCTTTACCCGGGCGCGCCAGGTGTTCGCCGGGGCCGGCCGGCTACCCGGCATCGCCATCAAGGGCGTCGCCGTCCATATCGGCAGCCAGTTGACCCGCCTCGGTCCCTTCGAGGCGGCGTTTCGGCGGGTGGCCGAACTGACCGCCGATCTGCGCCAGGACGGGCACGCCATCACCACCCTCGATCTTGGCGGCGGCCTTGGCATTCCCTATGACCAGGAATCGGACGCCCCGCCCCTCCCCGCCGCCTATGGGACCATGGTCCGCCGCCTGGTAGGCCATTTGGGCTGCCGCCTGATCTTCGAACCAGGGCGACTTTTGGTCGGCAATGCGGGTATACTGCTGGCGCGGGTTATCACGGTCAAACAGGCGACGAGCCGCCGGTTTCTGGTTATCGACGCGGCCATGAACGATTTGATCCGTCCGACGCTGTACGACGCCTACCACCACATGATTCCGGTGCGTGAACCGGCGACGGGCGCCGACCGCCGATTGTTCGACGTGGTGGGCCCGGTGTGCGAAACCGGCGACGTGCTCGGTCACGACCGCATGCTGCCGGCCATGGAAGCGGGCGACTTGCTGGCGATCTTGAGCGCCGGCGCCTATGGCGCGGTGATGTCGTCCACCTATAACGGGCGGCCGCTTATCCCCGAAGTCATGGTCGATGGCGCGCGCGCCGCCGTGGTGCGCCGTCGTCCGACTTACGATGAAATGGAACGGCTCGAGTCGTTTCCCGATTGGCTGGCGGACAAGGCCGCCGCCAAGGCAGGTGTCGCATGAAGGCGCCTGAAGACGGGCTGCCCGACGTCGAGCGGAGCATCGCCCTGGCGCGCGCCGCCATTGGCTGGGAGCGCCTATGGCCGGCGCTGGCGCCGCCGGCGGCCGTGGTGGCGGCGTTTCTTATCCTCGCCTTGTTCGATTTCTGGCAGGGGCTGCCGATAGCGGCGCACGGCATCGGCCTGGCGCTATTCGCCGTGGCGCTGGCGGGTGCGCTGTACCGCGGCCTGGCGGCGCTCGGGCTGCCGGATCGGGCCGCGGGTCACCGGCGGCTTGAGCGCGACAATGAACTTCCCCACCGGCCGCTGACCACCATCGAGGACCGCCTGGCGGCCCTGCCGCCGGACGCCGGCACCCAGGCGCTGTGGCGCATCCATCGCCGGCGGCTGGCGGCGCGGCTGCAAAACCTGCGGGTGCGGGCGCCGGAAGCCGGCTGGAGCCGCCATGACCCGCACGGATTGCGGGCCGCGCTCGGTCTGGTGCTGCTGGTGGCGGCGGCGACCGCCGGTGGCGACGCCCCGCGCCGCTTGGCGGCGGCGTTCGCGGTCGACGGCGGGAAGACGCGCTTGGCGCCGGCGCGCATCGACGCCTGGCTGACGCCGCCCACCTACACCGAACTGGCGCCGATCTTTCTCACCCGCGATCAAGCGCCGGTGCCGAGCGAAGAGGCGGCGATTCCGGTTCCCGTGGGCAGCGTGCTGCTGGCCCGCGTCAGCGGCGGCCGCGGCGCGGCCAGTTTGCACGTCGATGCGGGCGGCGCGACGCGCGAGGTCGCCATGGCGCCAGCCGGGGCCAAGGGCGCGCCGGGAGGCGCGGGCGAAGGCGCGAGTTATCACGTGGAGCAGAAGCTGCACGACGGCGAGCGCCTCAGCATCCGCCAAGGCGGCGCCACGGTGGCCACGTGGCGCATCGGTATCGTGCCCGACAAGGCGCCGGAAATCCGCTTCGCCGCGCCGCCCAAGCCGACAGCGCGCCTGGCGCTTGAAATCGGCTACGCCGCCAGCGACGATTACGGCGTCGTGCGCGTGGTCATGGAACTGCGGCGCGAGAACTCCGACGAGCCGATGCAACTCGACCTGCCGCTGGCGACGACCACGCCGAAGGCGGCGAAGGACACCAGCTTCCACGATCTTACCGCCCATCCTTGGGCCGGGTTGCCGGTCCGCCTGCGGCTTGTCGCCCATGACGCGCTGAACCAAACGGGGACGAGCGAGGAAGCGAAGATCGTCCTGCCCCAGCGCGTCTTCAATCATCCGGTCGCCCAGGCGCTGGTGGAACAGCGGCGCGAATTGGCGCTCAGCGCCGATGCGAAGGCGCGGGTGGCGAAAGCGCTGAAAGGCCTGGCGCTGGCTCCCGAAAGTTTCAACCGCGACGCGGTCGTCAGCTTGGGATTGAGCGTGGCCGGCGCGCGGTTGCTCCGCGACCGTGGCGCCACGGCGGTTAGCACGGTGCAAGAACTGCTGTGGGACATGGCGCTGAGGCTGGAGGACGGCGACGTTTCGCTGGCCGACCGGCAGTTGCGCGACATTCAGAGGGCGTTGATGGATGCGCTGGCGCGCAACGCGCCGGACGCGGAGATCGAGCGGCTGATGCAGGAATTGCGTCAAGCGATCGATAATTTCCTCCGCGCCATGACCGAACAGGCGATGGAGCGGGCGCAGAAGGGCGAGCAACCGGTTGAAATGAAGCCCGGCGACCGGATGATGAGCAGCGAGGACATCAAGCGCATGCTCGACCGCGCGCGCGACCTGGCGCGGTCCGGGGCGCGGGATGCGGCGCGCGACATGCTGGCGCAATTGCAGCGCATGCTCGAGAACCTGAAGGAAGGCCGGCTCGCCCAGAGCCAAGGCCAAGGGCAGGCGGGCGAGGCGATGAAGGAACTGGGCGACCTGGTGCGCCGCCAGCAGGAACTTCTCGACCGCAGCTTCCGCCGCAGCCAGCAGGCCCAACGCGGGCAGCAAGGCCAGC
>CAZIVY010000275.1:0-2413 GCA_964542505.1 uncultured Rhodospirillaceae bacterium | reverse complement strand
TCGGGGCTCATTTCCTCGCGCCGGCCCGTGCGCCGTTCCTTGACCTCGACCACGCCCGCCTTGATTCCGCGCGGGCCGACGATGATCTGCCAGGGCAGGCCGATGAGGTCCATGGTGGCGAACTTGGCGCCGGCGCGCTCCTCGCCGTCGTCGTAAAGCGTCTCGACGCCGGCGCGCCGCAGCCGCGCGTAAAGATCGTCGCCGGTCCGCGCGCAGGCGGCGTCGTCGCTCTTGACGTTGATCAGGCCGACATGAAAGGGGGCGACGGACTCGGGCCAGACGATGCCGGCGTCGTCGTGGCTGGCCTCGATGATCGCCCCCGCCAGGCGCGAAACGCCGATGCCGTAGGAACCCATTTCCACCGCCACCGGCTCGCCTTGCGGCCCGGCGACGGTGCATTTCATCGGGACTGAATATTTGCTGCCAAAGTAAAAGATGTGCCCCACCTCGATGCCGCGCGCCTCCAGCCGCCGGTCCTCAGGCGTGGCGGCGAAGCGCGCCGGATCGTGCTTGTCGTCGGTGGCGGCGTAGCGCGAGGTCCACGAATCGACCACCGGCTGCAATTCGCCCTCGTAGTCCACCGCCTCCGCCAGCACGTCGCGCTCGATCAGGTCGCGGTGGCAATAGACGGCGCTTTCGCCGGTCTCGGCGAGGATGATGAATTCATGGCTCAGGTCGCCGCCGATGGGGCCGGCGTCGGCGGCCATGGGAATGGCCTTCAGCCCCAGGCGCGCGAAGGTGCGCAAATAGGCGACGAACATCTTGTTGTAGGAGCGCCGGGCGCCGGCGCGGTCGAGGTCGAAGGAATAGCAGTCCTTCATCAGGAACTCGCGCCCGCGCATGATGCCGAAGCGCGGCCGCACCTCGTCGCGGAATTTCCACTGGATGTGATAGAGCAGCTTCGGCAGCTCGCGGTAGCTTTTGACCGACTGGCGGAAAATGTCGGTGATCAGTTCTTCGTTGGTGGGTCCGTACAGCATGTCGCGTTCGTGACGGTCGCGGATGCGCAGCATCTCCTTGCCGTAGTCGTCGTAGCGCCCGCTTTCGCGCCACAGGTCCGCCGGCTGAATGGTGGGCATCAGCAATTCCTGGCAGCCGGCGGCGTCCTGCTCGTCGCGGACGATGGCCTCGATGCGCTTGAGCACCCGATGGCCCAGCGGCAGCCAGGAATAGATGCCGGCCGCCGCCTGGCGGATCATGCCGGCGCGCAGCATCAGCCTGTGGCTGACGATCTGCGCCTCGGCGGGGTTTTCCTTGAGGGTCGGCAGGAAATAAGCGGTCAGCCGCATCGGGCACCTGTGACCGACCGCAAACCCGCGGCCGGGACCGCCTTTTTACGGAAGGCCCGTTATTATGGCAATGCGCCGCCGAGACGGCGAAGGAAGGCTAGCGGACGGTCGAATTGCGGCGCGCCTGGCATTCCTCGGCCAGGCGGCGCTGGGTAGCGGCAATATCCCGGCCCTCGAAGCGCGTCAGGCCGCCGTTCACATCCACGGTGACGCTGCCCACCACCACTTCCGAGCCGCCGAGAGACGTCACCCGTCCAGGCACTTGCTGGCCCAGGGGCGCCTTCAACTCGATGGTCACGTTGTCCAGGGTCAAACTGCCGCCATCGGCGGCATCGGCCGCCAAGACTTCGTTGCCGCGGACGTCGAAGCCGGGGCGGTAGGCCACGTCGTCGCGCGGCTGATGGACCGCCAGCGCCTGGCACGCGTCAGCCAAGACCCGCGTTGGGGCGGCCTCGCCGGCGGCGTCGTCGGCGGACATGACCCAAAGCGAGCCAAGACCAAGCGCGCCAAGGCCAATCAGGGCCGCACGCAAGGTATCCGCGAGCTGATGGGAAACATGCATGGGGTCATTATCCGCCACCGTGCTTAAGATTCCGTTCACAACCAACAACAATTTGTTAAACATTAGAACAATCTAATCTTCATTCTCCCACGAAACCACGCATGTTCCTGGGCGAATACCAAGAATCGCCAAGCGCGCCGACTCGACAACATTGCTTGACCCGGCGGGGAGGACTCAGGCGGAGGCCGTTTATTGGCGGCTAGTGTAAGCAGATTCTTGGTGACGCCGCGCTTCACATGGGCTATGACTCGGCGCGACAAAAAAAGACCACGGCGTTTGCGCGCCGCAGCCCGAGTCAAGGGAGGGATTGCCAACACACGAGACGGGGCCAACCCGTCACCAAGCGGTCATAATGAACCGCAAATTGGATGGAGCAAGATTCCGCAAGGGTCTTGCTCTTTTTTTTTGCCCTTCTTGCCCGGTTTGCTTCGCCCTTGTGGCATTTCCGCACCAGGAGATCCGCGCCCGCACGTCCCTAAGGCGAATCGGCGGCGTTTCAACTCAATCAGCGCGAGTCTTGGGCGTGCGCCAGCCCCGCGAATCGGGCAAAATATGTACAAGC
>CAZIVY010000274.1:0-2525 GCA_964542505.1 uncultured Rhodospirillaceae bacterium | reverse complement strand
ATGCGAGTGGTGAAGCCGCGGGCCGGATCGCTCAATAGACGCCAGAAGTGGACCCCGATTTTGAGACCGGGGGCTTGAGTGGAGCCGCGTTCCGATCCGTTATGGCGAACGGAGGGAACGATGGCCAAGACGAGACGGAAGCTCGATGCCGCCTTCCAGATGTGAGCTTTCAACAGGTCGTCTGTAAAATCGCATCCGATCATGACCCCCGTCAACACTGAAGCATCTCATTGATTACTCGTGTGAATCCACATCCTGGGCGGGGTCATGGTTGGGCGCGAATGATGACCCCACCGATTTCAATCTTTCGCAACGCGATCAGTGCGCTGGGCGGCTTTAGGGGCGGGGTCAATGTTGCGCGCGATTTCGCACCCTCATGCCCAGAAGGGTCGCGATTGGACGCGAAAAGGGGGTCGCGATTGGACGCGTATTGACACGCTTGACCTCGTCGGGCGGACGTTGTGCGGCGCCCAGAACACGAACCGCCAGATTTTCAGTCCGGTTCAGGGACCGGCAGACCGTCGCTTTCCAGAAACCCCGCCGTCTGTTACCTTTTTCCCGCCGTTCCGGGGCTCATCCGGGTAATTTGGGAATAGTCCGCGAGAATGGATTCTCGCGCTTTTCGTTTCAAGCGAGCTCGACCAGGGGAGAAAGCAGGACATGACCAGAAGTATGAGGGGAATCATCCACGCTGCCGCCATTGCGCTGGCTGCGGCCACTGCGTTCGGGCTGGCGCACCCGGCGGCGGCGCAGAAGCTGGTACTCTATACCGCCAGCAACGACGAGATAGAGAAAGTCATCATGGCGGCGTTCGCCAAGGCACATCCCCAAATCACCGTGCAAGCGATCAACCTGTCTACCGGGCCGGTGGTACAGCGCGCTATCGCCGAAAAGGCCAATCCGCAGGCCGACGTGGTGTGGATGATTAACGATATAGCGATGAACCAACTCAAGGCCGCGGGTGTGTTCGAGCCCTACGAGCCAAAAGGCACAAAAGTGCCAGACGCTTTCCGCGACGCCGATGGCTTCTGGACCGCGCATAACGCCACCATCATGGCCATGGCGGTCAACACCAAGCTGCTGAAGGAAAAGAATCTGCCCATGCCAACGGTCTGGGAAGACCTGACCAAGCCGGTCTACAAAGGTACAGTCAGCATCGCGGCGGCAACCAAGTCAGGCACCGGCCTGAGCATCATGACCACGCTGTACGACGCCTACGGCTGGGACTTCCTCGACAAGCTGCATGCAAACATTTTCCAGTATCAGTCCAGCGGCAGCGCCCCGGCGCGCCAGGCTGCGGCGGGCGAGGTGGTTATCGGGCTTACCTACGACACCGCCATCGTGCAGCAGATCCGCGCTGGCCAGCCAATCGAGATGGTGTATGGCGGTATGTCGCCCAACATCCTCGAGGGCGCCGGGCTGGTGGCAAAGGGCCCCAATCCAAAGGAAGGGAAGATCTTCCTCGACTTCCTGTTTGGGCCCGAGGCCGGCAAGGCGTTCGCGCCGTTTGTCGGCATCGGCGCTTCTCCGGGCATCAGCAACGTGGACGTCAGCAAAGTGAAGATGTGGAAAATGAAAAAGCCTATCGACGCGGAAGCATTCAAGCGCGAATGGGCCGCCAAGTACGAGAAATAGCGGTTTGAAGCGTCTACCGCCGCGTCGGAGCAGCACTGGCGCGGCGGTTTTTGCCTGCGGGCCAACGGGTACGAGGCAAAGCACGTGACGCAAGTCACGATCAACAACATCTCCAAGAATTTCGGCGCGGTGGCAGCGGTTGACCGCGTGTCGCTGGATATCGCCTCGGGCGAGTTCATCTGCCTTTTGGGCGCCAGTGGCTGCGGCAAGACCACGCTGCTGCGCATCCTGGCCGGTTTCACCAAGCCCGATTCAGGCGAGGTGCTGGAAAATGGCAAGCGCATTGATATGCTGCCACCGAACAAGCGCGAAGTCGGCTTCGTGTTCCAGTCCTACGCACTGTTCCCGACCAAGACCGTGGCCGAGAACATCGGCTTTGGCCTGGCGGTGCGCCAGCGGCCCGACTCCGAGATCGCAAGTCGCGTGGCCGAGCTCGGCGAGCTCGTGCGCATCAAGGGCATGGAGACACGCTATCCACACGAGCTGTCGGGCGGGCAGCAGCAACGCGTGGCGCTGGCGCGTGCGCTGGCGACCAGGCCCAGTATGCTCCTGCTGGACGAGCCGCTATCGGCGCTCGACGCCAAGATCCGCGCGCATCTGCGCTCCGAAATCCGCTCGATCGTTGACCGGCTCAAGATAACGACCGTCTATGTGACCCACGACCAGGAAGAGGCGTTGTCGATCGCCGATCGCGTGGCGGTGATGGATGCGGGCCGGCTGCTGCAGGTCGATGCGCCGATGGATATTTATCTGCGCCCGAGCCAGACCTTCGTCGCTGGTTTCGTCGGCGCCAACAACTCCCTCAAGGGCCGGCCGCTGGATGCGTGTCGCGTCGAGCTGGACGGCTTCACCGTCGACGCGCCAGTGCCCGAGGCTTTGCGTTCCGCCGA
>CAZIVY010000273.1:0-4486 GCA_964542505.1 uncultured Rhodospirillaceae bacterium | reverse complement strand
CGACGCGGTGGCGTCGCTGATACGGGCCATGTAGAACTGCACGTTCATGTGGCCGAAATGATCGCATTCCCAAGCGGGAACGGCGCCGCGATAGGTTTCCACAGGTCCAGGCATGAGACGCGACAGGGACGAAGAAGCGGGAACCCACCTTTTAGCAGGGACGCCCCCGCGAGGTCGATGCCATCGCTTTTTTCCCGCCGCCGGCTAGGCTAGAGTTGGATTTCATTCGATGCCCCTCCCTCCATCCGTAGTTGCCGGGCTTGACCCGGCGGTCCACGGATCGTGGATGCCCCGATCAAGTCCGGGCATGACGGCGGGAGGGAACGAGACGCCAGAGTCCGCGCGCGAGATCGCACGCCCTGCCGGGAGAGAAGGAGTTGCCGCCATGTCACTCGACGAACTGACCGCCATGCTGCGCGACAAGGCGGCGGCCCATCCGCCGCTCGGCTACGCCGTCAAATTCAACCTTGGCGACGATGGCATCGTCCATCTCGACGGCGCCGGCGCCCAGCCGGCGGTGACCAACGACGACAAGGCCGCCGATTGCACGATCACGATATCGCTCGCCGACTGCGTCGCCATGACCAGCGGCGACCTCGACGCCACCACGGCGTTCATGATGGGGAAGTTGAAAATCGACGGCAGCATGGGCGTGGCGCTGAAGCTGCAAGGCATATTGGGCTAGGATTCGCGGCGCGCATTTCGCCACGCGCAAATGCGGCGTGGCGGGGGACGCGCCTAATCGTGGACCACCATGTTCATGAGCGAGGAGTGGACCTTCAGTACGCCGTTGTACTCGATCAAGCCGAGCTTGCGGAACTTGTTCATGAAGAAGTTGATCCGCGAGCGCGTGGTTCCCACCCTGGCCGCCAGCACCTCCTGGCTGATCCTGGGAATGACCTTCTCCATCGTCCCTTCCTTGCCGATATTGGCCAGAATCAGCAGAGTGCGGGCGAGGCGCTTTTCGCTCGAGTTGAACAACTGGTCCACCAGGTCGGCCTCGACTTGAATGTTGCGGGTGAGCAGGAACGCCAGGAATCCCTCGGAGAAGTCCGGCTTTTCATGGAGCAGGCGGACCATGGTCTGTTTTTCGATGCGCACGATGGTCGACTCTTCGATGGCGACGGCCGACGCCAACTGCAAGGGCTGGCCGGCCAGGCATGCCTCGCCGAAGAATTCGCCCGCCTGGTGGATGGCCACGACGGCCTCCTTGCCTTGCCTGGAGACGACGGTGATCTTGACCTTGCCATCCTGCAGGTAATAAACGGCGTGGGCGGGGTCGCCCTGCCGGAAGATGCTTTCCTTCCGCTGAAATTCGACAGCGGCTTGTTCCGCGCCAAGCAAGGCGGCTATGCCATTGAAGTCGTGGCGCCGGGCAGTCTTGGTTTTGGCGGTCTTTTTCGGACCCCCAACCTTACGGATCTTGCTCTTCCGCATGGCCTAGCCCTGATTCAATTGACAAGCTCAAGCTATCGACGAGGACGCGATTATAGGCGAAGACGCCGGAGCGCGGAATAGCGAAACGGTTGGCCAAGCGAACTCGGCGCTCCCCTTCAGCCTTTCGCGCCGTTGCGCCGCCGCGCCACGCCCGCCGCCAGCGTCTCAAGGTCGGACATGGTCAGGTGCGTATCGGCGAGACGGGCCAGGATGTCATCTTCCCAGGCCAGGTGGCGGCGCACGGATTTAACGAAGGATTCGATCACCGTCCTCGACACGGCGAGGTCGGCGATCTCCTGGCCCATGGCCAAGTCCTCGAGCAACGGCACGATGAACCGCAGCGAATTTCGGGCGGCGGCATGTCCGGCGCGGAGCTGGTTAGGCGACCCGTCGGTCAGGCCGCCAGCGGCGAGACGCCGCTCCAGCAAGGGCAGAAAATCGTTATCCTCTTCGTCGCAGTGGCGGGCAAAGTCATGACGAAAGAATCGCCCCAGCGCCGCCGGCAGGCGGCGGCCGGCGGCGGCGGGGCGGCGCGCCAAGTATTCAAGCAAGTCGCAGGCGATGCGAACGCGAATATGGTCCGCGAGCATGTGCTCGACGGGGGCCGCCGCGGGCGAAATTCGGTTGGCGGGGATGGCGAGGGCGTAATCAAGGGTTTCGTCGGCGCTATCCTGCCGCGAGGGGTCATCGAGGTATTCGTGCCGCCCGGTCACAAGGCGCTCGGCAAGAAACGAACCGAATCAGAGGATGCGTGCCTTGCGCGGATCGCCGCGTGCCGCCGGTGTTTATTTTCTATCACTTAGTGAATAGGCACTTATATATAGCGATGTGCAGTTCAAAATTGCACAATTCCAGAATGAATTGCCGCGAACGGGCCGTTGCGGGAATCCCGAACCGCCGGGGGGCGATTCAGAATACGGGCTGGCGGCGGCGCGGCCGTAAGCCGCCCCTGGGGCGAGGCGGTGGCGACGGGTGGCGATCAACCCGCCGCCTTGCCCTTGCGCGCTTCGTATTTCATGCGCTCTTCCTCCACCAGCTCCTTCTTCGACAGCTTGCCGATCATGGTCTTGGGCAAGGCGTCGCGAATTTCCATCGCCGCCGGCATCTCGTGCTTGCCGACCTTGTCCTTGAGGAAAACCTTGAGCTCGTCGAAGGTGAAGGGCTTGGCGCCGGGCTTGAGCTTGACGAAGGCCTTGGCGCTCTGCCCGCGATAGTCGTCGGGGATGCCGATCACGGTCACTTCCGACACCGAGGGGTGTTCGTACATGGCGTCCTCGATGTTGCGCGGGTAGACGTTGAAGCCGCCGGAAAGAATCATGTCCTTCTTGCGGTCGACCAGGAAGACGAAGCCGTCCTCGTCCATATAGCCCACGTCGCCGGTGTGGAAGCGGCCGCCGGCAAAGGATTCGGCGGTGGCTTCGGGCTTGTTCCAATAGCCCTTCATGACGTTGGGGCCGCGAATGCAGATCTCGCCCTTCTGCCCGATGGGCAGCAGCTTGAGGGGGTCCTCCACGTCCACCACCTCGATGATCACGTTGGGCAAGGGCACGCCGCAACTGCCCTTCTTGCCGCCGCCTTCGATCGGGGTGGCGGTGCCGGCGGGTCCGGTCTCGGTCATTCCCCAGCCCTCGCGCAATTTGGCGCCGGTGAGCGCCTCGAACTTCGTCTGCATGTCGAGGGGGAGCGGCGCGCCGCCGGAGGCGCAGTACTTGAGCGACGACAAGTCGAAGTCCTTGATGCGCGGGTGGTTGGCGATGGCCATGTACATGGTGGGGACGCCGGGCATGCCGGTCGGCTTCTTCTTGTGGATGTCGTTCAGCACCGCCTCCAACTCGAAGCGCGGGTGGAGGATGATCTCGGCGCCGTTGGCGACGCCAACGAGCAGAATCACGGTCAGCGCATAAATGTGGAACATGGGCAGCACGGCGAGCGTGCGTTCCTTGCCCGCTATCGCCAGCGGGTTCTTGCCGCCGTAGCTCCACAGCGTGTACATGTCCACGGCGGCGGTAAGGTTGGCGTGGGTCAACATGGCGCCCTTGGCGACGCCGGTGGTGCCGCCGGTGTATTGCAGCACCGCCACCTCCTCGGTGGGGTCCTTGACCGGATGGGGTGTGTAGCGGCCGTCATTGGCCAACAGTTCGGTGAAGCGCACATGCTTGGCGTCGCTGGGAACGGCGGCGATCTCGGCGCGCTTGACCAACGGGAAAAGCAGATTTTTAGGGAAGGGCAGGGCTTCCTGAAGCTGGCCGACGACGATGGTGCGCAGGCGCGTGGCGCCGAGCAGCGGCGCGATCTTCGGGTAAAGGGCGTTCAGCCCCAGCGTCACCATGATCTGGGTCTGGCTGTCGTCCACCTTGTGGCGCAACTCGCGCTCGGCATCGAGGGGACTGTAATTGACCACCCGCCCGCCGGCCTTCAGCACGCCGAAGAACGCGATGGCGTAATGAGGCACGTTGGGCAGGAACAGGCCCACATGCACGCCCGGGCCGACGCCCAGCTTCTGAAAGCCCTTGGCGGCGCGGTCCACCATGTCGGCGATGTCGCGGTAGGTGGTCTTCTTGCCCATGAAATCGAACAGCACGTTGTCGGGGTATTTCTTCGCCGCGTCGTCGAGCAAGGTTGGCAGGGCGCGGGGGACGAAATCCTGACGCCACGAGACGCCGCGCGGATAAGCGTGTTCCCAGACCACTTCCGCCATGAATCCCTCCCCCAAAGGTGACGACAGGCTCGCTCGCGCAAGATTATGTGGGAGCGGCCGCAGCTTCACAACGGCGGGACGATATCACGGCTCCAGCAGGTACCCGGCGCGGTCGGGCAATGGCTCGCGGCCGGCGATCTTGGCCACCACCTGGCCGGGACGCACCCAACGGTCTTCGCTGCGGGAAAAAAGGCGGCCGTCGGTGCGGGCCGGCAGAAGCGTGCGCGCCTGGGCCGGATCGGCGGCGGTGGGGTCGATCACCTCGGCCACCGTGTCGCCGCTTTTCAGGCGCTGTCCCAGGTGGCAGGCGTGCACCAGGACGCCGGCGACCGGGCTCGCGATCACGTCCAC
>CAZIVY010000272.1:0-5495 GCA_964542505.1 uncultured Rhodospirillaceae bacterium | reverse complement strand
CACGGCGCAGCCCACCACGCCGCCGCCAATGACCACCGCGCGCGCCTTCCGGGGAAGTTCAGTCATCGCCGCTTGCCTCGCCTGTCAAATCCTGGCCATGCCGCCTCGGTCGCGGCGGATGCTAGTGTTACGACTCTGACGTTTCGTTCCCGAACCGTCAGAGTCGTAACACTAGCAAAACTAATACGATGTGTTGTGGTTCCAATGCGTTGATTGGGAATCAAGCGTTGAAACCACAACACTAGCACGGAAGCGGATTTCGCGGACGTTCGACAAGGGAAACAGCCTTCGATCCCGTCGGAAGTTTCGGCCGGCACTCGCGGACGCGCGGGCGCGGGGCGTCTCGCGCCGTTCGCGGACGGCTTGATCGACGCCGTCTTGTCCGAGGTGCGCCTCAGCCCCGGACGGTGCTCTCCCACTTGCCGTCGCGCTGCTTGAGCTTGGGGTGCGACACCAGGCAGTGCCAGACGACTGCCTGGAATGCTTCGGTATGGGGCGTGATCAACTCAGCGTCCACGGTCGGGATCACCACGACATGATCGCCGATTTTCTTGGTGTGTCCGCCGTCCCGCCCAACCACCCCGTAGATGGCGAGGCCGCGCGCCTTGGCCTCGTCCAGCGCCCGCACCAGGTTGACGCTGATGTTGCGTTCGGCATTGCCGCCGCCGACGGAGAGCACGAACACGGCGTCTTTGTTATTGGCGCGGCTCGTGGCGAGCCAAGCGGCGAAAACTGTTTCCCACCCCTCGTCGTTGGTGCGGGCGGTAAGTTCCGAAACATTGTCGGTGGGGGCATAGGCTTCGATACCGCACAGCTTGCGAAAGTCGTTGACGGCATGGCTGCAATTGGCGGCGCTGCCGCCAACGCCCAGGCAAAACAGCCGGCCGCCGCGCGCGCGCAGGTCGGCGAGGCCCTCGGCGATCGCCTCGACCGCGCCGCGGTCGATGGCGCGGGCAATCTCCGCCGCCTGCGCCAGGTATTTATCGCTGTGATTCAAGGACGTTCCTCCTTCAACGGCGGGCGTAGCGCTGACCCTGGCGATCAACGCGCTGCTCGATAATCGATCTGCTCGCCGCTGTCCAGGACGCCGGCCCCGGCTTCGATGCGCGCGACCATCGCGGCGAATTCCCGTTTGATCACCGCGAGATCATCTCCCTCGTGCCACAGCCACCTCTGGAACGGCGTGGCGAAGGGAAGCGACTGGCCGATTTCGAAGCCGAGCCAGCGGTTGAAGGTTTCGCTCGCTTGCGGTACGCCGGCAGTCAGCATCTTAAACGAAATGTAGCGCGTTCGCTGATTGAGCCAGCATAGCCCCATCGGCCCACTATTCACGCCTAGGTTTAGATAAGCGCGCTCGTACAACGCCATGCGCAGGCCGAGGTTCCAGCATGCCTCGGCGCAAACCGGAAACGAGGCGAGTTCGCCGGGCTGGCTGTCGAGCGTTTGATCGAGGTCGGGCACAAAGATCGGGGCATAGACGCTGGAATCGAGGCCACGGGCAAAAGCGACCCAGGCGGCCAGATTGCTGTTGCGCGCCGGCATATAGCCGTAATGGCGCAAGGTGATGACGACGGGGCGCCGCCCGCCGGCATGGGTGGTAAGCCAACGGTCGACGGCGCGCAAGGCGCCTTCGGGCGCCCGCAACACGGCAATTTCGGCGCCCTGCTCTTTCGCCGCCCGTAGGCATTCGCTCGGATGGTGGTAGGTCGGCATTGCCGGCTCGTAAATCGCTGGATAAACATGGTACGCCATCGCCGACCTGATGTAAGCGGCGTGAGCGCGTGAGCCGGCGACGGTCAAGCCGGTCGCCGAGGGCAACAAGCTGCAGGCGGGCACAAGGATGTTGTGGACGCGCCACTGGCGGGCCGCAGTGTCGACAACGGCCTCATAGGCTTCATCCTCCGCGCACGCCCCTTGGGTGGGGCTGGGGACGACGACGACATGAACTTTGGCCAGCCCGCCCTGTCGGCGGGCAAGGTCGGCGCCGGCGAGAAACCACAGGAAATCGAACGTGATCGGCGCCACCGCGAGATCGTATAAGGCGTAGAGGGTGTCGGGTGAGTCGGCGGGCAAGGCGATGAGTCGACGTTGCGTGGCGCGCCACGGCACGGCCGCCAAGGCGCGCGCCCGGCGCCGTACGGCGTGAACGAAGCGCCCCGGCGGCGTGGTCGGGTTGACCCATTCGCGCCACAGCCGACGCCACAACCAGGGCACTCCTTGCCGGCGCAACTTGTCGGTGAAGCGGGCGAGCGCGGTGTCGGGATGCCGGGCCTGGGTCATGTCTGGGTCGGCGCGGTGATCCGGTCTCGCGCGTGGTGGAGGAACAGGGCGAAGGCATCATAGGGCGTGACGCGCAGCGTGCCCAGCGCGTCGTCGCCCCGGAACGCGGCGAACCCTTGTCCTTCGCGTAAGACAAGTCTGGCGATGGCCGTACTCGCCATCGGCACCACGTAGTAGATGCGGAAGTAGCTGCCGAGCCCGATCCCGCCCAGGTCGAAATCGAAGCGGGTGAAATAGGCCGCCTCGCGCAATTCCCAGTCCACCTCTTCGCTGAGTTCGCGCTTGAGCGCGTCGAGTGGCGACTCGCCCGCGTCAATCGCCCCGCCGAAGCAGCCCCAATGACCGGGAAACCAGATGCCGGGAATGTCGTCGCGGTGCTGCAGAAGATAGCGGCCGTCGTCCAGCACGATGATAGCGGCGACCGCGTCCGCGACGCGCAAGACGCCCCCTGACGAATGGCCTGGCATCGGGCCTCCTGGTGGGCGAACAAGCGTGACGAACAGTCTCGCAGCCCGGCTCGCCGCTATTCGGCCGCGGCTTCCGCCAGGCCTTTTCGCGACGGCTCGGGATGCCCGCCCAGCAGGCGCCCCTGCCAATTGCCCAGACGGTCGATGCGGTTGTAATAGGTGAATTGCGGCGAGCGGCGGATGAGCAGGCCGTCGCGCACCTCGTCCTCGAACTCGTATTGCGCCCAGCCGTTGCAGCTTTTGCAAAACGGCACTTTGTCCCACTGCGCGGTCTCGTGGTAGTAGCGCACCTTGGCGAAGGCCTCGCCGTGCCAGACCGCCTTAACCCCTTCCTCAAAGACGTTGCCGACATTGGTGGCCTTGAAGCCGTCGAGGCAGCAGATCGTCACCGTGCCGTCGTTGTGGATCGGCATGGTCTGGTAGAGCGTCGGGCAGGGCAGGCGCTTTTCGGGCACCATCATGTCGGGGAAAGTGCCGTTCTCGAAAATCAACCCGGTCCGAACGCAATCGACGATTCCGGCCCAGCGATCGACGAAGGCCTCTTCCTCGTGCCGGTTGGCGTCCTGCAGCGTCAAGGATACGCTCACGCGCGGAAAAGCGCGCCCGCCGCGCGCGGCCAGCAGGCGGAACACCGCCGCCTCGATCTTCTCCAGCTTGTCGATGCCGCGAATTTTAAGCAGGGTCTCGCGCGTCACCGCATCGAGGCTGAAGGAAACGGAATCGACCTCGATATCGACCATGAAATTCGCCAAGTCGTCGGTCAGCGTCAGGCCGTTGGTATTCATGGCGATAGTGAGGCCGCGCGCCTTCATGTCGGCGAGGCGCGCGCGCAGATCGGGCGCGAGCAGCGGCTCGCCGTACATGTTCGGCTGCACCAGCGGCCGGGCCGCCATGATGTCGTCGAGCAGGCGTCGCGAGGCCTCGAGGTCCATGACGCCCTTGACCGAATCGATCGCCGCGTTGTCGTCCGATCCCCAGACCGGGCACATCGGGCAGCGCAGGTTGCACTTGGTAGCGAGGTCGAGCAGCACCCGCTCCGGCAGATCGGTGACGGGCCTGGGCTGCCATCGATGCGCCGGGTCGACCCAGGGGGCGTCGCGGTAGTCGGTCACGCTTGGTTCCTTTCGCCCTGGCCGGCCTCGCTCGGCGGCAGCGCGTATAGCACCGTTTCGATCACGCCGCCATCGTGCTGGCGCAGATAGAGGTCGTAATCGGGGCAAAGCGCCTGCACCGTCTCGGCCACCTGCCAGAGATCGCTCGGCCGATGATAGGCGGAGATGGCAAGCTTCGGTCGCCAGCGCCGGATCGAGCCGGCGGCGCCCGCCAGCGCCTCGATCTCGGCGCCTTCGATGTTCATCTTGATGAAGCTGACGCGCGCGCCGGCCAGCACCTCGTCGAGTGCCACGACCGGCATCTCGATCGCACCCTCAGCCTGGAAGATGGCGCCGCGAGAGGCGTCATTATGGAAACGGAGCACGGCCCGGCGCCGGTGCAGACCGGCATTTATCGATTCGATGCGCGGATCGCGGGCGAAGTTCGCCCGCAACCGCGCAAAGGTTTCCGGGTCGGGCTCGAAGGCAAGCACGCGGCTGAATTGGCCATGCACGCGCGCGATGAACAGGCGGATGGTATCACCGTCGAACGAGCCGCCATCGACATAGACCTCGTCCTCGCCATGGCTAAGCAGCCCCGACGGATTGTAAAGATCCCACTCGACGACCGGGGCCAGCAGTGCCGGATCGAGCGTCTGCCGGAAGCCTAGCACGGCGTCGAGCACCGCGCGCGAGCGGTCGTCGGTCAGGAGCTCGGCCAGAGCGCAATAGCGCTCGCGGTTCCGCCACAGGTCCTCGAGCCAGCCGTCGTAGAACATATGCGGCGGGAATTGGCCGGGATCGAGTGCCTGCAATAGTGCGAAGGGCGCGACGTGCACGAAGCCCTGGGCGCGCAAGGTCTCGATGGCGCGCAGCACGCGATGCGAGGCGATGACGATGGGCAGCGCGCGGTCGAGATCGGCCAGCCGGGCGCTCGGGACCACAGGCACGCCGGAGATCAGCATCCCAACCTTCGCCGAGTCGTCGTCGGCGATTGCCGCGACCGTGATTCCGCGCGCCCGGCAGATGGCGGCAAGCCGCTGGCCCTCGCCGGCCGCGCCGACGATGGCGAGGCGTTCGAGCCGCGCCGGATCGAATGCCCGATGGCGCCCGAGCAACGCCGCCCGCAAGCCCGCCGGACCGTTGCTCCGGGTCAAGACCGACAGCCACGGCAAGGCTTTAGCCTCGGCGCCATTGTATTCAGTCTGCAACGTCGATGTTCGCAAGGTACCCCGCGATCGCTTCCAGTTTGCGATCATAACCGGCCGACATGAACTTGGCCAGAATCCCACCGATGGTTCCCGGAACATCAGGCATTGGCAAGTGTTGATCAAGTCTGGTTGCGCAGGATCCCGCCGATGACGCCCAGCCGCCGCTTGACGCTGAGCACGACCCTGGCCCTTCCGATCGGGTCGCCTTTCGCCGCCGCCAGCATAATAGGCAGATAATAGGCAAGTTGGGCGTGCCAATACATGACCCATCCCCAGGCGCGCAGGGCTGCGAGCCCCACTCTAAGTCTAAATATGGGCCCGCGGCTGGATAGATCATCCGGAGAAATGTATCGGTCGATGAGGCGACGCGCTTCCTGTTCGACCTGCGTCCACGCCGGCGATAAGTCGTCGGCGTGCCAACGCACCGGCAACGGAAAGATCTTGCG
>CAZIVY010000271.1:0-6764 GCA_964542505.1 uncultured Rhodospirillaceae bacterium | reverse complement strand
CGAGGGCGGAATGATCGGCCCTATGGTCGCCGAGGCGGCGGTGATCGCGGCGGCGGTTTCGGCGTCATAGCCTTCGTCGCGCATGGCCTTGATCTCGAGCGTGCCGATGCCACCCGCGTCGGCGACGGCGGAACCGGACATGCCGGCGAATATGACGCTGGCGAGGATGTTGGCGTGGCACAGCCCGCCGCGCAACCAGCCGACGCAGGCGGTGGCGAAGGCGAAAATCCGCTCGGTCACCCCGGATGAATTCATGATGTTGCCCATGAGGATGAAGAGCGGCGCGGCAAGCAGTGGAAACGAATTGGCCGCCTGGGCCAGCTTTTGCGGCACCATGGCGGGGTTGATGCCGCCGAGAAAGACGAAGGCGAACGAGGCCAGGCCCATGGACGCGAACAAGGGGACGCCGAGCAAAAGCGCGGCCACCCAGACGGCCAGGATCCACCCCATCAGTTCGATCACGGGCGCGGTCCTGTCCGGCCGTTATCCCCGCCACTCGCGCAGGCGCGCCGCCAGGTCGCGCGCGGCCTGGAGGATCAGCGCGGCGCCAAGGAGCGGGAGCGGCAGATAGACGGTAGCGTGCGGGATCGGCAGGCTGATGGATTCGACGTCCAGATTCCGTCCGATCAACCCGAAGCTGAAGTAAACGATGCCGGCGCCGAAGGCGGCCACCGCGATCTGGATAACAATTTCGAGCTTGATCCGGGCGCGGACGGGCAGCTTGTCGCCGAACACGGTAATGCGGATGTGACCGCGGTTGCGCGAGGCGAGAAGCCAGCCCGCGAATCCCACCCAGACAAGCAGGTATTGGGCCAACTCGTCGGTCCACGAGAGCGGCGCGTTCATCTGCCGCGAAACCACGCCGAGAAACACGCAGGCCAGAAGGGCGAACAACAGCGCCGCCGCCGTCCACCGCAGCCCGCGATAGGTCCATTCGTTCAGACCCCGCATCACGGACAGCCCCCAAATCATGCCCTGACGTCGCCGCCCGAAAATCCGGGCGGCGACGTTGCCCGCGGGGCCAAGGTCACGGGATCAAAGCGCGAGCAGCTTGTCCCAGGTTCCCTTGCCCCACTTCTCCTCGAACTTGGGCGGCAGTTGAGCCAGTACCGGCTTGCGGAAGCTTTCGACGTCGGGATCGATCACGGTCATGCCGGCGCCCTTGAGGGTGTCGACCAGACCGGCTTCCTGGCGCGCCAGTTCGGCGTCCTGCCATTTGCCGGCGTTGGCAACGGCTTCGTTGAGGACCGCCCTGTCCGCCGCCGAAAGCTTGGTCAGGAATTCCTCGTTGGCGACGACCAGCCGGGGCGTGATGATGTGTCCGGTGAGAACGAGAAACTTTTGGACTTCGTGAAGCTTCGCGCTTTGGATCGTCGGCAGCGGGTTTTCCTGCCCGTCCACGGCGCCTTGGCTCAAGGCCAGATAAAGCTCGTTGAAGTTGATCGGCGTCGCGCGCGCCCCCCAAGCCTCGGCCATGGCGCGGAACGTATCGACGGGCGGCACGCGCAGCTTGAATCCCGCCATATCGGCGACCGTCCGCACGGCCTTGTTGCCGGTGGTCAGATGGCGCTTGCCGTAATAGGTCACGGCCAGCATGCGCATGCCGCGCTTGGCGACAAGCTGGTTGTTCATGTCGGTGAAAATCGGGGTCGAGGCGGCCTTGGCCATGTGCGCCGCGTCGCGCCACAAATAAGGCGCCTCGATCACCGAGAGTTGCGGCAGGAACGCGCCCAGCGCCGCCGCGCCGTCGGTGGTCATGGTCAGGCCGCCCGAGGCCACGGCATCCATCATGTCCTTGCCGGAACCGAGTTGCCCGTTGGGGAATCCCTGGATGTCGATGCGGCCGCCGGTTTTCGCCTTAACTTCCTGGGCGACGCGGTCGATCATCTGCACCTGGGGGTGGGACGCGGGCAGCATTTCGCCCCAGCGGATCACGGTCGATTGCGCCCGTCCGATCGCGGGTATGCAGATCCCGATGCCCGCCGCCGACGCCCCTTTGAGCCAGTTCCGCCGCGTCGTTTTCATGATTGTTTTCCCTCTCCCCGTATGGTGGTTGCCGTTCCTACGCGATGTTCATGCCGCCTGGCGTTCCAACGCCGGCGAAGCGCGGAGCGCGTCCGCCACCGTGCGTTCCTGTGATTCGCTCAACGGCGCCAGCGGCGGCCGCGGGAGGGCCCAGTCCTTGTCGCCCTGGCGAAGGGCAACGGCCATTTTGACCGCCGGAATCACGGGAAGTTTCACGATCGCCTCGACCAGCGACGCAATGACCGGGTCGTCCTTTTTCTCGCGCACCACCCGACGGAGCCGCGCCACGTCGATGTTGCCGATGCCGCAGATGGAACCGGCGGCGCCCGCCGCGCAGGCGGCGCCCAGATAGCGCTCGTCGCCCACGAGAATGGACAGGTCGCCATGCGCCTTGAGCAGGCGGAACGTATGATCGCGATCGCCGCTCGAATCCTTGACGCCAAGAATCGCGGCGGGAAACGCATGGCGCAGCCGGGCGATGAGATCGAAGGAGAGCGGAACGCCGGTCATGCCCGGAATATGATAGAGCAAGACGTCGCGCAAGGGCGCGCCCGCGCGCTTGAAGACTTCCGAGAACCAGCCGAACAAGGCCGTGTCGGCCGTATCGCGAAAATAGAAGGGTGGGGCGAGCAAGACGGCGCGGGCGCCCCGCTTCAGCGCGCCGCCGACCGCGGCCGCGGCGCCGTCGATGGAACAGTCAAGCACCCCCTCGACGATTTTTCCGGCCGGGATTCCGGCGGCGAGAAGACCCTGCACCGCTCGCTGGCGCTCCGGGAGCGAAAACGACGAACCCTCGCCCGTGGTGCCGAAAACGGTCACCGACTCCGCGCCCTGTTTCAACAACGCGCCGGCATGGGCGGCAAGCTTGGCGACATTGACGTCGAGCGCCGCGTCCAGCGGCGTCACCAGCGCGGGGCTGATTCCGAAATGACCTGAAGGGGACAGCGGTTTCTCCCTGTGCCAAAGGCGGAAAACGCCTGCTTTTCCGGCAAAATGTTCGCGTTTGCACTATCATGTTACAGTTGCGGCAAGGCGATATCAACGCCGGATCGAACCGATGGCGCGCTTGGCGGCGTGGCGCGCGGAAGCAAAGCGCGGGGTAGCGCATGCTGAAAGGCATCGATCGTCTTTTGACCCCGGATCTGCTTTTTGCCCTCGCGTCCATGGGACATGGGGACGAGATCTGCCTGGCCGACGCGAACTTTCCCGCCGCCAGCATCGCCGGGGCCATGCCGCTCATTCGCTTGCCGGGAACGGACGGCGCGCGGGCGCTCAAGGCCGTTTTGTCGGTGTTGCCGCTCGATGAATTCGTGGCGCATCCGGCGGCGGTGATGGCGGTCGTGGGCGATGCGTCGGCGGTGCCCGCCGCCGTCGCCGAATACCGGGCCGTTCTTGGGCCGGGCGTGGGCGTCGAGGTCGTGGAGCGGTTCGCCTTCTACGACCGGGCGCGAAGGGCTTTCGCGGTCGTGGCCACGGGCGAGACGCGAAAATACGGCAACATCCTGCTGCGCAAAGGCGTGATCGCGAGCGACTGATGGCCATCCTTACCCGGCCGCATGGCCGCCTCGGCCTGAATTTCTCCAATCTTGGGCTCGGCGGCGCGCCGGCGGGGAATCTGTTCGCGCCGGTGGCGGACGCGGACGCCATGGCGACGCTCGACCATGCCTGGGCGGCGGGGATTCGCGCCTTCGATACCGCGCCGCTTTACGGGCACGGCCTGTCGGAGCGCCGCTTCGGCCGGTTTCTTCGCACCAAGCCGCGCGGGGATTTTGTTCTGTCCACCAAGGTCGGGCGGCGGATCGAGCCGGCGGGAGACGCGGCCACCGATCCCGCCTATGTGGTTCGCGGAACCAAGATCGTTTTCGATTATTCGCGCGACGGCGCGTTACGCTCGATCGAGGCGAGCCTCGATCGCCTCGGGCTCGACCGCATCGACATCGTCTTCATCCATGACGTGGGCGTGGATACGCATGGGCCAGCCGAACAGCCGCGCCGCTACCGCGAGGCGCTGGAAGGCGCCTGGCCGGCGCTGGCGGAATTGCGCGGCCAAGGGACGATCCGCGGCGTAGGGCTCGGGGTCAACGACTGGCGGGCGTGCCGGGACTTTCTCCGCGACGCCGATCCCGACTGCTTCCTGCTGGCGGGACGCTACACGCTTCTGGAGCAGGAACCGCTCGATCCGCTGCTGGCGGAATGCGCGCGGCGCGGCGTGTCGGTGCTGATCGGGGGAGCCTACAATTCCGGCATTCTAGCCACCGGCGCCAGGCCGGGCGCGATGTACGATTACGGCCCCGCGCCGGCGGCGGTGCTGGCGCGCGTCGCCGGAATCGAGGCGGTGACGAAGCGCCATGGCGTGACACTGCCCGCCGCCGCCTTGCAATTTCCCTTGGCGCATCCGGCGGTCGCCACCGTCCTCGTGGGCGCGCGTTCGGCGGCCGAAATCGACGCCGGCATCGCCTTCCTCGGGGCGCCCATCGACCCGGCCTTGTGGCGGGACTTGAAGCACGAGGGTTTTATTTCCGCTTATGCGCCCGTGCCGGGCGGCGCCTGATGCGCATCGACGCCCACCAGCATTTCTGGGACCCGGCGCGCGGTGACTACGGTTGGCTTACGCCGGCCATGGGGAGCATCTACCGGACCTTCGCGCCCGTGGACCTTGCGCCCCTTCTGGCCCGCCACCGGATCGGCGGGACGGTTCTGGTTCAGGCCGCGCCGACGGTGGCCGAAACCGAATATCTGCTCGGGCTCGCCGACGCGGCGCCGTTCATCAAGGGCGTCGTCGGCTGGGTGGACTTCGAGAACAAGGCGGATGCGGCGGCCATCGAGCGCTTGTCGGGGAATCCGAAGCTCAAGGGTTTTCGTCCGATGATCCAGGACATCGCGGACGACGACTGGATGCTGCGCCCGGCGCTACGCTGGGCATTCGACGCCCTGGCCGAGCGTGGCCTAGCCTTCGACGCGCTGACCAAACCGCGCCACCTTAAACGTCTTATCCGCCTCGCGGAGCGCCATCCCCGGCTGCGGATCGTCGTCGATCACGGCGCGAAGCCTTCAATCAGGGACAGGGCGTTCGACGGTTGGGCGCGCGACATGGCGGCGGTGGCGGTGAACACGGACGCGATGTGCAAGCTCTCGGGGCTGGTCACCGAGGCCGGGCCGGATTGGACGTTAGGCGACCTGAAACCCTATGGGGAGCATCTGTTGGACGTTTTCGGTCCGCGCCGGCTGATGTTCGGTTCCGACTGGCCGGTGTCGCTGCTGGCCGCAAGCTATGAACGGTGGCTGGAAACGGCGGAGGCGCTGACCGCAAGTCTCGATCCCGCCTCGCGGGCCGCGATTTTCGGCGGAACGGCGGCGCGGTTCTACCGGCTCGACAGCGCCTAGAGCAATATCAAGTTAGATTGACCCGCCCGGTTCAATCTAACTTGATAAAATTGCTCTAGATTTCAAGGTGATAGAGCAGCTTTATCCGCTCATTGGATTGCTGAAAGCGATTCCAATGGAGCGGATGCTGCTCTAGCAAAACCAATACGATGTGTCGTGGTTCCAATGCGTTGATTGGGAATCGAGCGTTGGATCCACAACACTAGCGCCCCTCGGCCTTTTTCAGCGCCTCGCGGAGCGCGGCGCTGCCCTTCACCGCGCTGGTCTTGCCGCGAACGATGTCGCCTGGGGATACCTTCTTGCCGAAATAAGCCTCGTTCCAACTGTCGCGCGGCTGAATCAAGGCCCCTTCCACCGACACGCCGGCGAACAGCCCCTGGCTGCGCGAAAAGGAGTAGATATCGTTCCTGAGATTGGCGGTGGTCGACGCCTCGATGCCCTTGCCAATGGGGCCGGCGGCAATGGAGGCGTCAATCCCGGCCTTGAATTGACTCTTCAGGATCGCATCCAAGCCCTTGGCGGTGTTGACGATGAGGACCAGTTCCGATACTTCGCCGCCGAACTGCCAGCCAATGGAACCCGCCGCCAGGGTGTAAAAGGCGGGTTCGCTCCATGCGCCCGAACTCGGATCGCGCGCCAGGAGGACGCCGCTGCCGCCCTCGCCGCCGATGATGAAACCGGCCTTGATCAATTGCGGCACGATAAGCACCCCATGCGCCTTGGCGAGCATGCGGCGCAGGGCGCTCATGTCCTCCTGCGCGGCCATGCTTTCGAGAGAGATGCGCGCCTTGTCCACCAGGCCTTGTTCTTCCTGGGCGCGCGCCGGCCCGGCGAGGGCGACAAAGGCCGCCAACGCGGCCATCAGCCGATGACGTAGTTGCATGATCAACCCTCCGCTTCGGGATGCCTGTTCCTCCACACATAGCGCCGGCGGCGCGAGTCCGCAATCCGGCTGGCGGGGGACGGCGACCCGGCTATAACGTTCCCGACTATCGCGCTATATTGATTTGTCTTCGGCCGGGCGGAGGCGTCCGGCATGCCAAGCGGGGGAATCAATGAGAACTTCGAATTATGTCATGGGCGCGGTCGCGGCGCTCGCGGCCTTGGCGCTGGCGGCGCCGGGCGCCAACGCGCAACAGCCGCTAACCACGGCCAAGGGCAATTTCATCGACGGCCAGGGCAAGGCGCTGGGCAGCGCCACGCTGGCGGACTCAGGCCCGAACCTGGTTGTCGTGCGCCTGCAGCTGAACGGAATTCCGCCCGGCTGGCATGGCGTGCACCTGCACGCGGTGGGCAAATGCGACGGACCCGATTTCATGTCCGCCGGCGGTCATTTCAATCCCGCCCAGCACAAG
>CAZIVY010000270.1:0-2947 GCA_964542505.1 uncultured Rhodospirillaceae bacterium | reverse complement strand
CGATAACCCCTCCACCGCCTACCGCGCGCGGCCGCGGCCCTCGGCGGTGTTGCGGCCGGGCGATTACGACCATCTGGCGCGGGTCAAGGAATGGGGGGCGGCGGCCGCCGACGAATGAGCGCCACCGCCCCGCGCCAAAGCCCCGCCAGCGCCGCCGATCCCGGCGCCTCGGTCTGGGTGCGCGCCAGCGCCGGCACCGGCAAGACGCATCTTCTTATCCAACGCGTGCTGCGCCTGCTGCTGGCGGACGTGCGTCCTGCGGCCATTGTCTGCCTGACCTTCACCCGCGCCGCGGCGGCGGAAATGGCCAAGCGTCTCGCCGACCGCCTGCGCGACTGGGCGACCGCCGACGCCGCCACACTGGGCCGCGAACTCGACGCCTTGCTGGAACGCCCGGCCGACGACGACGACCACCGCCGCGCGCGCCGTCTCCTGGCGGCGACGCTGGACGCGCCGGGCGGCCTGCGCATCCAGACCGTGCACGCGTTTTGCGAATCTTTGTTGAAGCGCTTTCCCCTCGAAGCGGGCGTCGCCCCGCATTTCGCCGTGGCCGACGAAATGGCGTCGAAGGTCTTGATCGCCGAGGCCGGCGAGGATTTGCTTGCCGAGGCGGCGCGCGATCCGGCGCTGGCGTCGGCGCTTGGCGTCGTGGTCACCCATGGCGGCGAGCACGGCTACCGCGAGGTGCTGAAGGAAATGGTCGCCTCGCGCGGCAAGCTCGCAAGCCTGCTGCGTGCCGCCGGCGGCATCGAAGGCGCCGCCGCGCGGGTGCGGGCCGCGCTTGGCGTCGACAGCACGGAAACCGCCGCCGCCGCCATCGCCGCCTTCGTTGCCGCCGCGCCGCTCGCCGATCTCAAGCGCGCCGCGCTGGCCCTCGAACAGGGCAGCAAAACCGACGTCGAGCGCGCCGGGCTTGTTCGCGCCTGGGCGTCCGACCCGGACCGGGGCGAGCGCGTCGAATCCGACTGGTTTCCGCTTTTCTTCACCAAGGATGGAACAGGGAGCGCCAAGGAAGCGAAATCCCTGTTCACGAAGCAGGCTCAGAAGGCCGATCCCGGCGTCGCCGCCATCATGCTGGCGGAGCAGGAGCGCAGCCAGTTGCTGCGCGACCGGCTCGCGCGCATCGTCTTGGCCCAGTCCACGGCGGCGGTTCTGCGCCTGGGTGCTGCATTGCTGGCGCGTTACGCCGCCGCCAAGGAGGCGCGGGCGCTGCTCGACTACGACGACTTGATTGCGCGGAGTGGCGCGCTGTTGCGACGGCCCGGCGTCGGTCCGTGGGTGCTCTACAAGCTCGACGGCGGCATCGACCACATCCTGGTGGACGAGGCGCAGGACACGGCGCCCGAACAGTGGCAAGTGATCGCCGCCCTGGCGAACGAATTCTTCGCCGGGCTTGGCGCCCGCGATGGTGCGCGCACGGTGTTTGCCGTGGGCGATGAAAAGCAATCGATCTTCAGTTTTCAGGGCGCGGACTTGAACTCCTATGCCGCCATGCGCGAGCGTTTCGCCCGCCGCGTGCAGGACGCCGGGCAAAGCTGGCGCGATTTGCCGCTGACGCTCTCGCGCCGCTCGGTGCCGGCGGTGCTCGGCCTGGTGGATCAAGTCTTCGCCGCGGCCGCGGCGCGTGACGGCGTGGTGGGCGAAGGCGAGGTGGTGGCCCACCAGGCGGCGCGCGACCTCCCCGGCGTGGTGGAGATCTGGCCGCAACTCCACAAGGCCGCCGCCGCGATCGCCGACGCCTGGGAAGTGCCCGCGGACTACACCGCGTCCCACAGTCCGGCGGCGACGCTCGCCTTTCGCATCGCCTCCATGGTGCGCTACTGGCTCGACCGGGGCGAAGTCCTCGACGCTACGGGCCGGCCCATCGCGCCGGGTGACATCATGATCCTGGTGCGCCAGCGCAACGAGTTCTTCGAGGCCATGGTGCGCGCCCTCAAGGCGCGCTTGGTTCCCGTCGCCGGCGCCGACCGCTTGGTGCTGGCGGAACACATCGCCGCCATGGACCTGGTGGCGCTGGGCCAGTTCGCCTTGTTGCCCGACGACGACTTGAACCTTGCGGCGGTGCTGAAAGGTCCATTGTTCGGCTTCGACGACGACGATCTGTTCGCCCTTTGCTGGGGGCGCAAACAGCGGCTCTGGCGTGCGTTGAAGTCTCGCGCGCGTGAAAATCCCCGCTGGACCGCCACCGCCGCCGAGTTGGAGCGGCTGATCGCCCGCGCGGACTTTGTTCCGCCGTTCGAATTCTATGCCGAGATCCTGGGGTCGGGGCGCGGACGCCGGCGCATCCTCGCGCGCCTGGGGCCGGAGGCCGCCGATCCCATCGACGAATTTCTCAATCTGGCGCTGGCGCATGAGCAAAGCGAAGCGCCGACCCTGCAAAGCTTCCTCCACTGGTTCGCCCGCGGCGGGGTGGAGATCAAACGCGACCTGGAGCAGGAGACCGACGCCGTGCGGGTGATGACGGTCCACGCCGCCAAGGGCCGTGAATCGGCTATCGTCATTCTGCCCGACACCGGACCCATCAGCCTCTTTCGTCTCGATCCGAAATTGTTGTGGGGCGGTGCGGGCCGGCGCGACCAGCCGCCCTTGCTGTGGCCGGTTCACGGCGCCAAGGACGTGGACGCCGTGGCCCAGGCGCGCGGCGCGGAACATCTGGCCCGCGCGCAAGAAAGCCGCCGCCTGCTCTATGTGGCGCTGACCCGCGCCCGCGACCGCCTCTATGTCTGCGGCTACGTCAACCGGCCGCCGCCCGATCCTGAAAAGGTCCAGGCGGACGAGGGTGCGGGCGACGCGTCATGGTACGACCTGATCGGCGGCGCTTTCTCTCGCTTGCCGGCGGTGGAGGAGGTGCCATTGCCTTGGCCCGATGAGGTGGGCAATGCAGCGGGCGCCACCGCGCGCCGCTGGCGGGGACCGCCAGTTAGGGGTGTCGTCCCGCCGCCATTGC
>CAZIVY010000269.1:0-1584 GCA_964542505.1 uncultured Rhodospirillaceae bacterium | reverse complement strand
AGGATGTAGACCTCGGGATGGCCGAAGAACCAGAACAAGTGCTGGAACAGGATCGGGTCGCCGCCGCCTTCGGCCTTGAAGAAATGGGTGCCGAAATTGCGGTCGGTGAGCAGCATGGTGATGGCGCCCGCCAGCACCGGCATGGAAAGCAGCAGCAGGAACGCCGTCACCAGGATCGACCAGACGAAGAGCGGCATCTTGTGCAGCGTCAGGCCCGGCGCGCGCATGTTGAAGATGGTGGTGATGAAGTTGATGGCGCCGAGGATGGACGAGGCGCCGGCCAAATGCAGGGCCAGAATGGCGAAGTCCACCGCCGCCCCCGGATGGCCCGCGGCCGACGACAGTGGCGGGTAGATGGTCCAGCCGCCGCCGACGCCGTTGCCGCCCGGCGGGCCGGGCATGAACATGGAGAGCACGAGCAGCGACAAGGCCGGGATCAACAGCCAGAAGGAAATGTTGTTCATGCGCGGGAACGCCATGTCCGGCGCCCCGATCATGATCGGCACGAACCAGTTGCCGAAGCCGCCGATCATCGCCGGCATGACCATGAAGAAGATCATGATCAGGCCATGGGCGGTGATCAGCACGTTGAACAGGTGATGGTCGCCGCCCAGGATGCCGTCGCCCGGCGCCGCCAGTTCGAAGCGCATCAACATCGAGAGCGTGCCCCCGATCAATCCGCCGATCACGGCGAAGATCAGGTACATGGTGCCGATGTCCTTGTGGTTGGTGGAGTAAACCCACCGCTTCCACCCGTGGGGATGGGCGTGCCCGGCCTGACCCGCCGCGTCCTTGCTACCGTACATGGGCCCCTTCCCCTAACCGTCAGTCGGCCGTGCCGCCGGCGGCGGCCACCGCCACCGCGGGCGCATCGGCGCGGGCGAATTTCTTCCTCGCGTCGGCCACCCAACGCGCGAACGCCGCATGCGACACCACCTCGACGGCGATAGGCATGAAACCGTGGTTGGCGCCGCACAGCTCCGAACACTGGCCGTAATAGACGCCTTCGCGCTTGGCGCGGAACCAGATTTCGTTCAACCGTCCCGGCACCGCGTCCTTCTTCACCCCGAAGGCCGGCATCGCCCAGGCGTGCAGCACGTCCGCCGCCGTCACCAGCACGCGCACATTGGTGTCGACCGGCACCACGACGCGGTTGTCGGTCTCCAGCAGGCGCGGCTGTCCGGGCTTCAGATCCTTGGCGTCGGTCATCAGCGCATCGAAGGTGAAATTGCCGTGATCGGGATATTCGTATGTCCAGTACCACTGTTTCCCGATCGCCTTGATCGTCACGTCCGCCTTGGGCACGACCTCCTGATAATAGAGCAATCGGAACGACGGGATGGCGATAAGCATGAGGATGAGCACCGGCACCACGGTCCACAACACCTCGATGACGGTGTGGTGGGAGGAGCGCGAGGGCACCGGATTATTGCCGGCGCGATAGCGCACCATGACGTAAAGCAGCAGCACCAGTACGAAGACCGAAATACCGATGGCGACGACCAGCAGCAAATCATGGAAATCGTCGATGCGATCCATGCCGGTGGTGGCGCTCGCCTGCAGCCCGAGCTGCCACGGCACCGG
>CAZIVY010000268.1:0-4785 GCA_964542505.1 uncultured Rhodospirillaceae bacterium | reverse complement strand
GTTCGCCCTGAGGGCGCCCGGAGGGCGCGTCTCGAAGGGCGAACAGGCCGTCCGTGCTTCGAGACGCCGCGCGACTTACGCGCCGCGCGGCCCTCAGCACGAACGGCAACAACAAAGGTCAAGCTCAAGGGCCCTTGGTATAAGAGAAGGGCCGCATCGGATCGTCCTTCGACGATTTCCTGAAGGAAGACGGCATCTACGAGGAGGTGACGGCGCGCGCCATCAAGCGCGTGATCGCGCGTCAGCTCGATGCCCTCATGCGCGACCAGGGTCTCACCAAATCCGCCCCTGCCAAGCGGATGCAGACCAGCCGCGCGCAGCTCGATCGGCTGCTGGACCCGGAAAACGAGTCGGTGACGCTCGCCACCCTCGCGCGCGCGGCCCAGGCGGTCGGCCGTCAATTGCGCATGGAGCCGGTTTGACCGCCTGACCCCGCCGCCATTGGCGCGGGGCCGTCCGAGATTGCAGGCAACACTGGGCAGCGTCCCCTTATATCTGACGGTCGATCTCTCCACGAGGGTTCCGCATTACGATGGCTGCTTGGCGACGCAATGTCTCTGAATGAACTTGTGCCAAAAAAGAGAGACTCTGTTCAGCAGCGCAAGTAGGTCCTCACGTTTCCCATTAACTTTAATTTCCAACGACCATCGGCGGTGCGCCAGCAGGGCAAACCATCGGCGGTGCGCCGGCACGGCAAGGAGTTCAACAGCCTCCGCGACCTCGGCGACCGGGTGGGCGACGAGAACTGTTACTATCTCCGGTCGGTCCTCCCTCTTGTCCGCGGCCCCTCCGTGTTTTGCCGCGTTCGCAATAACGTCACAAACCGCAAGGCCGGGGCATAGCTGACGCATCTCGTTCTGGAACTCTTTAAGGCCGCGAACGTGAAAATTCTCGCGCAATTTATGTTTCTGCTGGCCCCAGACCCAATCGGTCATATGCCACGCCGTGATCGCGAAATTAATCGCCGCGTCCACCTGATCCGCCAGATTCTCTCTATTCGACCCGGCCTTTTCGAACCGCCGCTTTTCACGGCCCAATTTTCTGAAAATATCGTGTACCGACTGCACCCTAAACACGTGGCCGGACTCCAACTCCGTCAGATCACTCGCAACTTTCGCCTGCTTCATTGAAAGAAACCAAGTGTTATCTCGGCCAGCGACGCATGTCGCATGCTCGCAAATCGCTGCCGTTAGCTTACGACGATACGCTCTCTGTGTCGCCTGAGTGCGACCAAAGTCCACGGCCACCGCGCCTAACTACAAGCCAGCCTTCTCGAAGGTGGCGAGGGGCAGGACAAGACGGCCCGGTTCCGACACGAACGGAATGAAACCGTAGCGCGTGTAGAACGCTAGAGCGCGCTCGCTCTTGGCATCGACGACGATGGCGTAGACGGCGAGCGCCGCGCTGGCGCGGAGGACGCGGCGGACCGCGTCAAGCAGCAGGGTCTCGCCGATCCCGCGTCCCTGGCAGGAGCGATCGACCGCGAGGCGGCCGAGAAACGCCGCGGGCACGGGATAATGCGGGAGCCGTTTCGCGACAGGCGGCGGCAGTCCGGTTTTCTCGATGCTCGTCGCGCTTAAACTGTAAAAGCCGGCGACCTTCCCTGGCGGCGCGCCGACCGCGACGAAGACACGCGCCACGCGCCGGCGCACATCTTGCGTGGCTTGGCGTTGGAGATAGGAATCGAGCGCCGGTTCGCCGCAGGAGAACACCGCCCGGTCGTGATGCGGACCGAGCGGCTCGATAAGCGGCGGGCGTTCATCCACCGGCACGCTCGCGGTAGCGGCGGACGGCGCTCTTGAGTTTCTTGTTCGGCGCCGGCGGATCGATCAGGGCGTCGTAAAAGGTTTCCCAATCCGCCGGCGAAAGGGCGATCTTCTCGCGCGCGCCGATGACACGCTCGGCGGCGGCGACCGCGTTCGCCAGCACGAAGTCGCTGACGCTCGTCTCTTCATACGCGGCGGCGCGCGCCAGCTTGCGCTTGGTCTTGGCGTCGAGCCGCAGGTGCATGCGGTCGCGTTTCACGTCGGTTGTGTCGGCCATCCGGTCAATTCCTCGCGCCTTTTAGGTCGAGAAATGTACGCCAAAATGGCGTACATTGCAAGGGCAAGGCTAACCCCACGGCCCGCGGCGGCGGCGGAAAAAGAAGATCAGCACCGCGCCGGCGATGAAGCCGCCGATATGGGCCCACCAGGCGATGTTGTCGCTGGCCGTCGCCATGGCCGCCGACAAGGCCTGGCCGCCAAACCAGAAAACGAGAAACACCCAGGCCGGCAGCGGGATCACCACCGGCATCAGGAAGACATAGACCCGGGCGCGGGGGTGGAGAACCAGATAGGCGCCGAGAATGCCGCTGACGGCGCCGCTGGCGCCTATGACGGGCGCGGCCGCCACCGGCGCGGTGGCGGCGAATGCCAGCGACGCCAGCACGCCGCACACAAGATAGAAAAGCAGAAAGCGGAAATGCCCCATCGCGTCCTCGACATTGTTGCCGAAGATGTAGAGGAACAGCATGTTGCCGCCGAGGTGCAGCCAGCCGCCGTGCATGAACATCGACGTCACCAGCGTCATGTAGGCGGGCACCGCCGTCACCTCCGCGCTCAAGCGCGCGTGCTTGAACAGCACCGCCGGAATGACCCCGTAGCGGTAAACCGCCTGCTCGCCGGCGGCGGGACCGAGCGACGACTGCCACAAGAACACCATCACCGTCGCCGCGATCAGGGCGAAGGTGACAACCGGCGCGCCGCGCGTCGGGTTATCGTCGCCGATGGGAAAGAGCGGCATGGGCCGATCACCCGCGCCCGCGGCGGCGCCAGGCTTCATAGGCGCCGGCGTCGTCGATATCGTGCAAGCGTTCGGCCAAAGCGACTCGCCGGCGCGCCAAGGCGGCGAGGGAATCGCCCAACGCATGCGGCGTCGACCAGCGCACGGCGCGAAAAGCCGCGCCCATCCGCGCCCGGCCGCGCAGGCCCAAGAGCCAATAGCCGCCGTCCGCCGCCGGCCCGAACACCGCGTCATGCCCGGCCAGAAGCGCGAAGGCCCGGGCCACGTGGCGCGGCGCCAGATCGGGAATATCCGATCCCACCACCAGCACCAAGGCCCGCGGCCAGCGGCGGAAGGGGCGGATCATGCGCTGTCCCAAATCTCCCGGCCCTTGAGCGATGCGCGGCACGCGCAGCGGCCAATTGGCCCGGGCGCGGTCCGGCGTGACCCACAGGCTGGTGCGCCAGCGGCGGTCGCGCGCCAGCCGGCGCAACAGCGTGGCGCTCATGACGCGGTAGATGCGCGTGGCTTCGACCGCGCCGACGCCGGCAGCCAGGCGGCGCTTCACCGTACCCACACGCGGCGCCTTGACGAACACGGCCAGTTGACGCGGCGGCATCATCGATAGACGCGAGCGATCCAGCGCGGCGGCAGGCCCAAGAAATAAAGCCCGACGCAGCCGAGATTGCGCGCCGAGCGCCGCCACCAGCCGGCCCTCCGCCAACGCTCCGCCGAGGTGAGCGCCGCGGCATCCAGCAACACCAGGCTGTCCCGCCTTATGCGGCGAACCAGGTCCACGTCCTCCATCAGCGGCCACGGAGGATAGCCGCCCAATTGCCGGTAGAACGCCCGCGCCAGCAGCAAGCCTTGATCGCCGTAGGGCAAGCCGAACACGCGGCAGCGCCAGTCCACCCAGCGCTCGAGCCGCCGGGCCGCCGCGCTCGCGTCGTCGAGGGCGAAGCGGAAGGCCGCCGCCTTGGCGGCATTCATTGGGCCGCCCATGAACGCCGCCGCCGCGTTTTCCCAGCCGGCCCCAAGACACGTATCGGCATGCAGGAACAGCAGCCAGTCGCCCCGCGCCGCCTCGGCCCCCGCCGCCAGTTGCGGGCCCCGGCCGCGGGGCGCGGAAATGACGCGGCCGCCAAGATCCCTTGCACGCGCGGCCGTGCCGTCGCCAGAGCCGCCATCGGCAACCAGGACTTCGCCCACCAACCCGGCCGCGCGCGCGGGCGCCAGCGCCGCCATGCAGGCGTCCAATGTCGCCGCCGCGTTCAGGGTTGGAATCACCACGCTGAGCATGACGCACACTATAGCGCCTGTTTTCGGTTCTTGTTTTGTTCTGAGCGCTGTGGCAGGCTAGGACGCATGGGCGACAGCGCAAGCATCACCCCCCACCCCGACGCGCGGCGCGGGCGCGGCGCGCAAACCAACGCCAGCGGGCGCTATGAGAGCGATACGCGGGTCGCGGTGGACGACGGCTGGGGCTCGCTGGACGAAACGCCGGCGCCCATCGTCACCACGGTGACGCGCGACACCAGCCGCGGCATCATCGCCCGCAACACCTCGCCCGACATCGGCTTCGACCGCTCCATCAACCCCTACCGGGGGTGCGAGCATGGCTGCGCCTATTGCTACGCGCGGCCGACCCATGCGTGGTTGGGCTTGTCGCCGGGACTGGACTTCGAGAGCCGGCTGTTCGCAAAGCCGGAGGCGGCGGAGCTGCTGCGGCGCGAACTCCGCTTGCCCGGCTATCGCTGCCAGACGATGGCGCTCGGCACCAACACCGACCCCTATCAACCCATTGAGCGCGAATGGCGCTTGACGCGCCAAATCATCGAGGTGCTGGCGGCCTGCAACCATCCGCTGGGCATCACGACGAAGTCGAACCTGGTGACGCGCGATATCGACCTGCTGGCGCCCATGGCGGCGGCGCGGCTGGCCAAGGTGTTCTTTTCCGTCACCACGCTCGACCGGGTACTGGCGCGGCGCATGGAGCCGCGCGCCGCGACGCCCGAACGGCGG
>CAZIVY010000267.1:0-4590 GCA_964542505.1 uncultured Rhodospirillaceae bacterium | reverse complement strand
GGCCCGAACGGGATTCTGTGCGTCCTGCCCCCCGACATGAAATTCGTCGGCAACCCGTTGCTGCCGGCGCTGCATGGGGGCGTGGTCGGGGCGCTGATGGAAGCCGCCGCCATCGTCCAGCTTATCTGGGCGTCGGAGACGACGCACGTGCCCAAGATCATCGACCTCGGCATCGATTACCTGCGGCCCGCCAGGCTGGCGGAAACCTCGGCGCAAGGCGTCATCACCCGCCATGGCCGCCGGGTCGCCAATGTGCGCGTCGAGGCCTGGCAGGAGAGCCCAAGCCGCCCGGTGGCCGCCGCCCACGCCCACTTCCTGCTGGCGTAGGCGGCTCGCCCTCGACGGCGGCCCAGTGGTCCAGGGAGACAGACCGGGTACGGTCTGTCTCCCTGGACCACTATCTTATTGGGTGAAATGTGGCGCGGATCGAATGCGATGATTAAGCATCAAGCGTTTGATCCACACCACGGAGGTTCCTATATCTTGCTCCAGAACAACGGAGAACAACATGGATGCATCGACCCACGCGCCCGCCACGGCGACGCCCAAGCCGGCGGCGCTGCCCAGATGGGATTTGCGCGACCTCTATCCGGCCATGGATTCGCCCAGGATCGAGCGCGATCTGAAACTCGCGGCAAAAGCGGCGGTGGCGTTCGAGAAACGCTATCGCGGCCGCCTGGCCAAGATGTCCGGCGACGCGCTGGCGCTGGCCATCGCCGCCTACGACGCGATGCAGGACCGCATCGGGCGCCTGCAATCCTATGCCGGGCTGGTGTTCGCCGCCGACATGAGCGACCCGCGCATCGGCCAATTTCACCAAACCGTGCAGGAGCGGGTCACGGACCTGACCACGCACCTGCTGTTCTTTGTCCTCGAACTCAACCGCGTTCCCGAAGCGGGCTTGAAGAAAAAACTCAAGTCGAAAAAACTGGCGCGCTACCAGCCCTGGCTGCGCGACATTCGGGTCTTCCGCGAATACCAGCTGGACCAGAAGCTGGAGGAATTGCTGCACGAAAAAACCGTCTCCGGCCGCAACGCCTGGGCCCGGCTGTTCGAGGAAACCATCGCCGGGCTGCGCTTCCCCGTGGACGGCAAGGAACTGGCGTTCGCGGAGACCATGCACCTTTTCGCCGACAAGCGGCCGGCGGTGCGCGCGGCGGCGGCCGTAAGCGTGGGCGGCGTCCTCGCCCGCAACGTGCGGCTTTTCGCGTTGATCACCAACACGCTGGCCAAGGACAAGGAAATCGAGGACCGCTGGCGCCATCTGCCGAACCCGGAAGCCGGCCGTCACCTGCAAAACCAGGTGGAGCCGGAAGTGGTGGAGGCGCTGGTGGCCGCGGTGCAGGACGCCTTCCCCTCGCTCTCGCACCGCTATTACCGGATCAAGGCGCGTTGGCTGGGGGTCAAGCAACTCGACTGGTGGGACCGCGGCGCGCCGCTGCCCGAGGAAGACGACCGCTACATTCCCTGGGGGCAAGCGCGCGACACGGTGCTCGATTCCTACCGCCGCTTCTCGCCCAAGCTCGCGGCCATCGGGCAGAAATTCTTCGACCGCGACTGGATCGACGTGGGCCCCAGGCCCGGCAAGTCGCCCGGCGCCTTCGCCCATTCGACGGTGCCGAGCGCGCATCCCTATTTGCTGCTCAACTATCAGGGCAAGACGCGCGACGTGATGACGCTGGCGCACGAACTTGGCCATGGCGTGCATCAGGTGCTGGCGGCCAAACAGGGCGTGCTGATGGCGGAGACGCCGCTGACCCTGGCCGAAACCGCCAGCGTGTTCGGCGAGCAG
The DNA here is from genome assembly GCA_964542505.1 of uncultured Rhodospirillaceae bacterium. Classification (GTDB taxonomy): domain Bacteria; phylum Pseudomonadota; class Alphaproteobacteria; order Ferrovibrionales; family Ferrovibrionaceae; genus CAZIVY01. Next base: position 2,798 of record CAZIVY010000267.1, on the reverse strand, counting down.
CTCACCTTCCGCGCCCTGCTCGCCACCGCCAAGCCCGCCGGGCGGCGCGCGATGCTGGCGCAAAAGGTCGAGGACATGCTGAACACGGTGGTGCGCCAGATCGCCTTTTTTCTCTTCGAGCGGCGGCTGCACGCCGAGCGCCGGAAAGGCGAACTGACGGCGGAACGCATCGGCGAGATCTGGCTCGACGTGCAGCGCGAGAGCCTGGGGCCGAGCTTGCGCTTCGACGACAACTACCGCACGTTCTGGAGCTACATCCCCCACTTCGTGCACACGCCGTTCTACGTCTATGCCTACGCCTTCGGCGATTGCCTGGTGAACTCGCTCTACGCCCGCTACCAGGAGTCGGAAAAGGGCTTCGAGCGCCGCTATCTCGCCATGCTGGAGGCGGGCGGCACGCTGCGCCACAAGGAACTGCTGGCGCCCTTCGGGCTCGATGCGTCCGATCCGGGATTTTGGGCGCAAGGCTTGGGCGTCATCGGCCGGATGATCGACGAGCTGGAGGCGGCCTAATGGTACGCATCCGACGCTTGAGCCTCACTCATCGTGCCGGATGCGTACCGCAACCTATTTGGTTTGCTAGCGGTCCGGGCGGACCGACCGGGCACGGTCGGTTCAAGCCGGACCGCTAGCAGGGCGATGGCGCGCGAAGGCGACAGCCTCGCCGGACGGGTTCGCCGCTACGCGCGCGTGGGGACGGCGGTGGGCGGGCTGGCGGCCAAGCTTGGCGCCGAGCGGTTGCTGGGCATTCCCCTCGACCGCGCCAATCACGCGGCGGAGTTGCGCCGCGCGCTCGGCGGGCTGAAGGGGCCGCTGATGAAGGTGGCGCAGCTCATGTCCACCATCCCCGAGACGCTGCCGCGCGAATATGTGACGGAACTGGCGCAGTTGCAGGCGCATGCGCCGGCCATGGGCTGGGCCTTCGTCAAGCGGCGCATGGCGAGCGAACTCGGCCCCGAATGGCAAGGCCGTTTCAGGAGTTTCGAGCGCGAGGCGGCGGCGGCCGCGTCGCTCGGCCAGGTGCACCGCGCCACCGGGCATGATGGGCGCCTGCTCGCCTGCAAGCTGCAATACCCGGACATGGCGGCGACGGTGGAAGCGGACGTGCGCCAGCTTAAACTGGTGTTCGGCGTCTACCGCCGCTTCGAGCCGGCCATCGACACCACCGACATCCACGCCGAAATCACCGCGCGGTTGCGCGAGGAGTTGGACTACGAGCTGGAGGCGCGGCACATGCGCCTCTACGCCGCCATGCTGGCCAAGGAAACGGGCGTCAAGGTGCCGGAAACGGCGCCCGAGCTTTGCACCGCGCGGCTGATCACCATGACCTGGGCCGAGGGGCGGCCGCTGCTCGACTTCCGCGAGGCGCCGCAAAAGGCGCGGGACGAGATCGCGCGCAACCTGTTTCACGCCTGGTACGTGCCTTTCTACTATTACGGCGTCATCCACGGCGACCCGCATCTGGGCAATTACAGCGTCCGCCCGGACCACAAGGTGAACCTGCTCGATTTCGGCTGCGTCCGGGTTTTCCAGCCCAAATTCGTGCACGGGGTGATCGACCTCTACCGGTCGCTGGCGGAAGGCAATCGCGAGCTCGCGGTGCACGCCTACGAAACCTGGGGGTTCAAGGATTTGTCCCACGAGGTCATCGACACGCTGAATTTGTGGGCCGAGTTCGTTTACGCGCCGCTGCTCGAGGACCGGCCGCGGCGCATCCAGGAAATGGAAAGCTCAGGGGTCTATGGGCGCGAGGTGGCGGAGAAAGTGCATGCCCGGCTGCGCGCCCTTGGCGGGGTCAAGCCGCCGCGCGAATTCGTGCTCATGGACCGCGCCGCCATCGGCCTCGGCGGCGTCTTTCTCCACCTCAAGGCGGAGATCAACTGGCATCGGATGTTCCAGGAACTGATCCAGGGCTTCGACGGGCCGGCGCTGCACGCCCGCCAGGCCAAGGCGCTGAAAGCCGCCGGCGTGCCGCCGCCCTGAGTGCGGGGGCAATCGCATTTGCCGAACGGCGCCTCGTGGTTCGAGACGGCCGCCGAAGCGGCCTCCTCACCATGAGGCGCAACAACGCATTCCTCACCCCGAGGAGGGCCGTCAGGCCCGTCTCGAACGGGTGAGGAAAGCCATACGCGACCACCCTGCCCCGAGGCCCAAGGATCGAGCGCGGAATCGCTAAAATTCGCCTTAAATTGAGGCGTTATTCGCGCTTCCGCTTAGGCCGATCTTAAGACCGCGCGTGCTACAAAGGCGCAGGTCCCAGTCCTCATTCCCAAGGTGCTATCATGCGCGATCCGATGAAATTCCGGGTGGCGGCCCTGGCCGTTGCCGTCGGCGCCGCGCTCAGCGGCTGCACGTCACCGATGGTGACCGCGACCGCCGAGCGCGCCGGCAAAGTCTTCGAAGTGCGGAACAGCGATAACCAGAACGAAGACGCGGCGATCGCCGCCCGCTTCCTCGCCCGCCTGGGCGAAATCGACAGCAAGCTTCATCTCGACGTCGCCATCGACGTCTGGGAAGGCGACGCGATGCTGACCGGCGTCGTCGTCGATGAGCGGACCCGCGTGGCGGTGGTGCGCGCGGCGCGTGTCGACAAGGCGGTCAAAACGGTTTTCGACGACACCCGCGTGGTCGGCAAGGCGGTGCGCGACAAGCGCCGGGCCGAGCGCGAAAGCGGCAATCATTCCGACAAGGAAGGCTCGCTCGGCAGCGATCTGTGGATCGAGGCCAAGATCCGGGCCCAGCTGGTCACCGCCTTCGACGTGCGCTCGGTCAACTTCCGCTGGCGGGCGGTGCAGGGG
>CAZIVY010000266.1:0-3233 GCA_964542505.1 uncultured Rhodospirillaceae bacterium | reverse complement strand
GCAAAGCGACTACGCGGCGCTGGCCGCCGCCGCCTTCGTCCCCCGCGACCAGGCCGGCGTGCCGCACGCGGTGCTGGCCGAGGCCGGGACCGGCATCGGCAAGACGCTGGGCTATATCGCGCCCGCCAGCCTGTGGGCGGAAAAAAGCGGCGGCACCGTCTGGCTTTCCACCTATACCAGGAATTTGCAGCGCCAGATCGACCAGGAACTCGACCGCCTTTACCCCGACCCGGCGCAGAAGGCGCGGAAGGTAGTGGTGCGCAAGGGGCGCGAGAATTATCTCTGCCTGCTCAACGCCGAAGAGGCGGTGGCGGCCGCCCGTCCGGCGGACAAGGTGGCCTTGGCGCTCATCGTCCGCTGGGCCGAGGCGAGCCGCGACGGCGACATGACCGGCGGCGATTTTCCCGCCTGGCTGGTGGAGCTCCAAGGCGCGCGCCGCACCGTGGCGCTCACCGACCGGCGCGGCGAATGCATCTACTCCGCCTGCCCCCACTACCGCCGCTGCTTCATCGAGCGCGGCATCCGCCGGGCGCGGCGCGCCGACATCGTCATCGCCAACCACGCTCTGGTGATGACGCAAGCCGCCCTGACCTCCGACGCGGGGGCGGCGGAAGCGCGCGATCTTCCCGTGCGTTACGTGTTCGACGAAGGCCATCATTTGTTCGACGCCGCCGACGGCGCCTTTTCCGCCCATCTGTCCGGCGCCGAGGCCGCCGAACTCCGGCGCTGGCTGCGCGGCGCCGAGGGCCAGGCCTCGTCGCGCGCCCGCGGGATCGAAAAGCGCCTCGGCGACCTTTTCGATACCGAGTGCGCCGTCTTGGCGCGCGAGATCGTGGAGGCGGCGCGCGTCCTTCCCGCCGACAATTGGGCGGCGCGGCTGGCGCAATCGCGCGCTTTTGGCGCCACCGAAGCGTTCCTGGCCCTGGTTCGCCAGCAGGTTTTCGCCCGCGCCGCCGATCCCGACAGTCCCTACGGCCTGGAATGCACGCCGGCCGAACCGGTGCCGGGCCTGATCGATGCCGCCGACGCCCTGGCCGCGGCTCTCGGCCGCTTGGGCGATCCCTTGCGGGCGCTGGCCCTCGCTTTGCACAAGCGCTTGCAAGCCGAAGCCGACGAACTCGACAGCGCGATAAGGGTGCGCATCGAGGCGGCGCTGACCGGGATCGAGCGCCGGCGGCAGGTGCTGACGACCTGGGCCGAAATGCTGCGCCAGCTTCGCGCCGGCACGCCGCCCGAGTTCGTCGACTGGTTCGACGTGGCGCGCGACGACGGGCGCGACCGCGACGTGGGCTTTCACCGCCATTGGCGCGATCCGACCGTGCCCTTCGCCGACGTCGTCCTGCGCCGCACCCACGGCGCGCTGGTCACCTCGGCGACCCTGCGCGACCGCGGCCGCGAGGGCGAAGACGACTGGAAATTCGCCGAGGCGCGTTCCGGCGCCCGCCACCTGACCTTGCCGGCGCGGCGCGCGAGCTTCCCGTCGCCCTTCGATCATGCCGGGCGCACGCGCGTCGTCGTCGTCACCGACGTGCGCCGCGACGACGTGGACCAGGTGGCCTCGGCCTACCGCGAACTGTTCCGTGCCGCGAAGGGTGGCGCGCTCGGGCTGTTCACCGCCATCTGGCGGCTGCGCGCGGTGCACGGGCGCTTGGCCAAGGCGCTGGCCGCCGACGCCATCGCGCTTTACGCCCAGCACGTGGATCCCATCGACACCGCGACGCTGGTGGATATTTTCCGCGCCGACGAGGATTCCTGCCTGCTCGGCACCGACGCGGTGCGCGACGGCGTCGATGTTCCCGGCCGCAGCCTGCGCCTCATCGTCTTCGACCGCGTTCCCTGGCCGCGCCCCGACATCTTGCACCGGGCGCGCCGCGAGGCGCTGGGCGGCCAGACCTATGACGACATGTTGACGCGGCTGCGGCTCAAACAGGCCTATGGCCGCCTCTTGCGCCGCGCCGGCGACATGGGCGTCTTCGTCGTTCTCGACCCCATGCTGCCGTCCCGCCTGTTGTCGGCCTTCCCCGCCGAGGTGGAAGTGCGTCGCATGGGGCTGGCCCAGGCGGTGGCGGAAACCCGCGCCTTTCTGTCGCCATCGTAAAGCCATTAACCGGGCCTCAAACATTTCGGTCGAATCTGGTGGTTTCGGTTTGTCCGCAGGAGATCCGCATGCGCGTCGTTCGGTGCCTTGTTCTGCTGGCGGCGGCGGCGTTCGCCGCTCCCGCGGCTTTTTCCGCCGATAGCGTGAAGCCGTTAAGCCCCCAGACTCCCAGCCAGAGCGGCGAGTCCAACAATCCCGGCCCCGCCAAGCGGCCGCCGTCCGCCCCCCGAGCGGGCGACACGGAACAAGCCTTGCCGAGCAAGGACCAATACGAGGAGTGGCTCACCCGCATCGACATCGATGGCGACGGCAAGGTGACGCGCGAGGAATGGGCGGCGCATCAGGCCGCGGGCTTCAATCGCGTGGACACCAATCAGGACGGCAAGCTGACCATGGCGGAAATGATGGCAGCGCTTCAGCCCCAGCGCGAATCCGAGGCCGCCAAGGTCTTCCAGCGCTGGGACCTCAACAAGGACGGGTTCGTGGCCAGGGACGAATTTCTCGGGCGCGATTTCCCTGGCTTCAAAATGCTCGATACCGACGGCGACGGCTTTATCACCGCCGACGATTTGCGCAACCGCCGGGCAGCGACCAAGCCGAAGGACTGATACCAAAGGCCCGACTGGTTAACTCTTTCCCGTTCGCCCTGAGGGCGCCTGAAAGGCGCGTCTCGAAGGGCGAACGGTTTGGAGTCAGAGGCGAACCTTTTGTTCAGCAGCCTGCTACCCCGCCAACAACTCCCAGCAGTCGGAGAGTTCGCGCTCGCTCATGGGGTAGTCGACGCCGCGGCGGGCGTTGAGCATTTCTCGCGGCGGCACCAGGCCGATGCGCGCCTGCAGGCGCACCGCCGTGCGCATGCCGAGCCCCGCCTTCCAGGCCAGCGCGACGATCGCCTTGGCGCTGCGCGAGGCGATGAGACGGGTTACGGTTTCCGCCGACTGGCCGGTGCGGATCGCCAGCGCCGCGCCAACAAAGGCGCGGTCGCCGCCTTCGATGGCCTCGGCGATGCAGGCTTCGTCCAACTTTCCGCCGGCGTGCAGCGCCGAAGCCCGCGCCGCGGGATCGTTTTCGTCCGGACTTAGCGGCGCGTCGGTCAGGCGTCGTTGCACCTGGCGACGGATGGCGGTTTCGGTCG